>JADFVY010000521.1 GCA_015222795.1 Pseudomonadota bacterium
CGGTGCGTCGGGCGCCCTTGACGATGCGCAAGCATCGCCCGCTCACTCCCTCCTGCCGTGGAGACGGGCAACACGATCCCATGGGTACCATCCGTTAGATTTACTCCACTAGGCCATGAGCATGCTTCACACTGTCAACAAATCGCCCCTGGAGCGCAACACGCTGGAAAGCTGCCTGCGGCTAGCGGCCAAGGGCAGCGCCATCCTGCTGATCGAAGACGGCGTCTATGGCGCGCTGGCCGGCAGCCAGTCGTCGGACAAAATCAGCAGCCGGACAGGCGATTTCAAATTTTACGCCCTGGGCCCCGATCTGGCGGCCCGCGGGCTTTCGGAAACCCCGCTGATCGACGGCATCGAAGTCGTGGATTACGCGGGATTTGTAGATCTCGCGGCGGAACGCGAGGCACACCACGCGTGGCTTTGAGAGAGGGCGTCGCCCTTGCCACAGTATTGATGATTTAAAAGGAGGAAACGAGCATATGGCATATCAGCTCAACGGTGTGACAGTCGACGCGGACGAAGAAGGCTACATCACGGATATCAGTGGCTGGTCCAAGGAACTGGCCGTGCTGATCGCCGCGGATGAAAAGATCGAAATGTCCGATGATCACTGGGAAATCGTCAATTTCCTGCGTGATTATTACGAGGAATATCAGATCGCGCCGGCAATTCGCGTGCTGACCAAGGCGGCCAAGAAATCCATGGGCCCGGAAAAGGGCAACAGCCAGTATCTCTATGAGCTGTTCCCGTATGGTCCGGCCAAGCAGGCCTGCAAAATCGCCGGACTGCCGAAACCGACCGGCTGCATCTGATCCTTCCGGTGACATCAATTACAGTCCCGACGCGATAGCGCGCTGGGGCAATGGGGGAGTACGCCTGCAATGACCGCGCTATTTGCGATCCTGTTCTACGCCGCCACGGCCATTCTGGCCGTCGGTCTGGCGTTCAAGGTCGTGCAATATGCGCGCACGCCGGCGCCCCTGAAGATACCCACAACGCCGGCGCCGGTCACCACCGGCGGTGTCGTTTTACGCATGATCCGCGAAGTGGTGCTGTTCGAAAGCCTGTTTAAAGCGAACAAGTGGATCTGGCTGTTCGGCTATATGTTCCACGCCGCCCTGCTGCTGGCGATGATGCGCCATCTGCGTTACTTCACGCATCCGGTGTGGGACTGGGTGGCACTGATGCAGCCGTTTGGCATGTATGCCGGCTTCGCCATGCTGTCGGGACTTGGCGCGTTGCTGTTCCGGCGTATCGTGGTCCAGCGCATCCGCTATATCAGCGGCCCCTCGGATTATCTGATGCTGGTGCTATTGCTGGGCATTACCGGCAGCGGCCTAGCCATGACCTATGTTGCGCGCACCGATATCGTGGCGTTGAAACAGTTTACACTGGGGCTGATGCGCTTCGACTGGCAGCCGATGCCGGCCGAACCGATCCTGATGGTCCATCTGGGAATGGTGATCGCGCTGATGATCATATTCCCCTTCTCCAAACTGCTGCATGCGCCGGGCCTGTTCTTCAGCCCGACCCGCAATCAGGTCGATAACGCCCGCGAAAAACGCCACCTGTCGGCCTGGGCGGCGAAGCTGGAAGCCGGGGGCGAATGATGGCAGGCGATTACAAAGTACCGGAACTGGGCGAATACGCCGAAATACCGCCGATCTGCGAAGGCGCGATGTCTCATTCGCATCCCTTTGGCGCCGCGCCGGATCATCAGGAGGCGCTGGGCTTCCCCGGCGAGCTGGTCGAGGACTGGCACGACAAGGCGATCGACCGGCTGGGCGAATTGCTGGGCCAAAACCGGGCGTTGCGCGTCTATCTGGATTCCTGCGTGCGCTGCGGCGCCTGCACCGACAAATGCCATTATTTCCTGGGCACCGGCGACCCGAAGAACATGCCGGTGGC
>JADFVY010000522.1 GCA_015222795.1 Pseudomonadota bacterium
ATCAGGCCCCATAGCAGTTCTTCCATCGCCTTGGCCCGTTTTGCTTCGATATCGCCGGGAATGTCCAGCACGTCGACGGGCTTGCCGTCGATATCGCGCGAAAGCTCCAGCTTCAGCCCGTTGCGCACGCCGAGATCCAGCACTGGCGACAAATCGGGATGCGGCAGGGTCGGTCGCAGCGTATGCCGCGCGTTCAGATTGGCGCCGCTTTCATTCGACTGGCTGGCGGGCGGGTAAAACTGCACGACGATGTCGGCGAAGGTGCGCTGGGGGCGGATGAAATCGGCGCTGTCATGCTGGCGCCGCTTCAATGAATCCACGACCTGCGCTTCCGAATAGCCGCGCTTGCCGGTATCGCGCTGGATTTTCCACTTCACGCGCAGATCCTCGACCGGCTCCAGATAGACCTTTACGTCATAACAGTCGCGCATGGCGCGGGTCGAATAGCCCAGCAACCCCTCGAGAATGACATATTCTTTCGGGACTATATAATCGGGCGCGTCCAGGGTGCCGTGATGATGGTTGTAGACAGGTTTGAGGATCGGATTGCCGTCGCGCAGTTGCTTGATATGCTGCTCGAGGATGTCGATATAGTTGCCGCGCGGATCCAGCGCGGAAATCCCGTTTTCCGCCCGTTCCTCGCGCGAATAGCGGTGATAATCGTCGGTGCAGATCGTCACCACGCGTTCCGGCCCCAGAATATGAGCGATACCGGCGGTCAGGGTGGTCTTGCCGGCGGCGGAATCGCCCACGATCCCCAATATGATCGGACGGTCAACACTGCGGTTAAGTGGCATCGGTTTGGTCCTCCCGGTGTCCCCTGCCGTCGATGCGCGGGTGCCATGTGGTGAGGATCTGACGCTCCCCGCCCGGCCCCGCGATCATCAGGGTCTGTGTTTTTTCCAGGGTACGCGTGCGCTCGACCCCGTCGAACAGCAGGCCGGTGGTGATACCGGTCGCGCAGAAATAGGCTTCGTCGGAGCGAATCAACTCATCGACGCCATGCCATTTGCTGGTGTCCATCCCGGCCTCGCGCACCGCGATGATCTCGCTGGGAAGCTGCGGGTCCAGCCGGCCCATGAATTCCCCGCCCAGCATGCGGATGGCGCAGGCCGAGATCACCCCCTCGGGCGTGCCGCCGGTTCCCATCAAGGCGTCGATGCCGGAATCCGGGATCGCCGCCATCAGCGCGCCGGCCACGTCGCCGGCGGGATACAGCGCCACCCGCGCGCCCGCCGCGTGAATGCGCGACACCATTTCCCTATGGCGCGGTTTTTCCAGCACATAGACGGTGATTTCCGAGATCGGCTTGTTCAGCGCCTCGGCCAGCACCCTCAGCTTTTCGGCCACCGGCGCCTTCGGGTCGATTTTGCCGCGCACCGCTGGCGGGCCGGCGAATTTTTCCATGTAAAAAGCCGGGCCCGGATCGAACATGCTGCCGCGCGGGGCCATGGCGATCACCGCCATCGCATTGGTCATGCCCTTGGCCAGATAGCTGGTACCCTCGACCGGATCGACGGCGATGTCGTACTGCAGCGACGAGGTGGGATCGCCCATTTCCTCGCCCTTGTACAGCTCCGGCGCCTTGTCCTTTTCGCCTTCGCCGATGACCACCGAGCCGCCGACCGGCATGCGGTTCAGCGCGTCCCGCATCGCCTCCACCCCGGCCAGGTCGCCCTGGTTCTTGTCGCCCCGCCCGATCCAGTCATAGGCCGACCGCGCGGCGGCCTCGGTAACGGCGCGAAGCGCATAGATGAATGACGGATCCGAAGCCGTGGTCCGTGGCGTCGAGCTCATATCCTGTTCCGCCGCTATTTCCGTTCCCCGTGTCATGGCCGCAGTCTGCACCGTTTTTCGGGCTGGGCGAACACTCGCGCGGGTGGGATAGCACTATCTTGCAGACAGTAGTTTACCTACCCTTAAGGGTAGAACCAATGTGGCAAATTGGCGCTGTTAATGATGGCTGAAAAGCGCCATGCCGCCAAGCCAGGCAACAGACCGCGCAAGCCTCGCCATGCCCTGTCGCTGATTTCATGTTTCACCCAAAGGGTGCGGTCTACTCATCTCCGTTGCACGCGCTCCGGAACATCTTGGCTTGTGAATTCCATGCAGCATAGATTTTCCGACGTGGTGTTCTAGGGTCGAATTGAATTGGAGTAAGGCCTTGGAGACGTGGACCATGATACCCGGGAAATTCAGATGTCGCTTACTGTTGCCATTTTGTGGGTTGTTGGCACCCGCGTGCGCGGCGGCGCCCGCGGATGCTCCGCGGGTTCTCTATTTCGAATTTTCCCTGGTTAGTATTGCTGCGGTCCATGAGGGTCGCGCCACCATCGAAAACAGCGTCAGCCATCCAGGGGTAGCGGCGATTAGTGGTTCGGACGTCTCCGGCGAGTGGGCCGCATTCGCTTCCATTGACCCACAAGACGGCAGTTACGTGGGAGGACCGCGCGTACAATTCCTTAATTTGCGGACCGGCGAGAGGGGACGGGTTCTGAAGGGGCGTGATAGCCGAGGCATTGGTCCGTTTGCATTGTCACCGGACGGTCGGAGCGCGGCGCTCGGATATTGTACTGTAAACGGGTGCAGGATCGATATCGAGGACATGCTGACCGGCCAGCGCGAAAAGACCGCTGCTATCGCGTCGAACGATTCGACAATCCGCTGGAGTCCCGACGGTAGTCGCATCGCATACGCCACACCAGCCGGTGAACTCGCCCTGTATGATTTTGCATCCCGGCAGGTCCGGCTACTGGGCTCTGGCCTGTATCCCGCATGGTCGCCCGATGGGCAAAGCCTGGCATTTGCGACCGAATACGAAATTCGGATTACGGATTTGTCGAACCCGCGGGAGATGACTGTTTATCGCCAGCCGCCGGACGATCCGTTTCTTGGCGCTTACCTGGGCTGGAGCCCGGACGGGCGTTATATCTCCTTCAATTCGTCGACGGGTCAGTTCCCGAATTACCGGGCCTGTCGGCTGATCGACCTTAGGGATAAATCCGTGAAAACCATATTCCGGGGGACAGGGTATTGCGGCCCTTGGCTTCCGAACTTGAAGTAACGCGCTGGCGACGCCGCTGTTACCGCGTCGCCCGGCCGAGATACTTGGCGACGGCCTGGGAGCGATTTTCGACTTCCATCTTGCCGTAGAGATTCTTCAGGTGGAACTTCACCGTGTTCAGGGAAATTTCGAAATCGTCGGCGAGTTGCTGGTTGGTCATGCCCTTGGACAGCGATTCCAGGATCTCGCGCTCGCGCTCGGTCAGGCCCGCCAGCGGGTTGAGGTCCAGCTCGCGCACATCGACATAGGGGAAGGCCATGCGGCCGCTGGCGACCGTGACCATGGTCTCGATCAGGCGATCGGGCGGGTCGCTCTTGTGGCAGAACCCCGCGGCGCCCAACGCCATCGCCTGGCGCGGCACGTCGAGATCCTGGCTGCCGGTATAAATCACAATCCGGGGCGCGCCCGGCTGCCCGCGCAGCGCCCGTAGCACCCCGGCGCCGCTGAGATAGGGCATCTCCCAGCCGATCACCGCGATGTCGAACGACAACCGCTCCACCGCCTCCATGAAGCGCTCGCCATCGGCGGCGACGGCGACCACGCTAAAGCGCCTGTCATCCTCGAACAGCGCACGCAGACCACTTTGCACGATCGGGCTCTTGTCCACGATCGCGATATCGATAAGCTGTTCCCCGGTCTTGTCAGGCATGCATCCCCCGCAGCGAATATATCCCTATCGTGCCCGCTGAGGCCGGAGGATACAAGTGTTAGCACTTTTCAAGATTGACCGGCTTCGGCCCAATCCCTGGCCCGGCCAATGCTTGGCCGATCTTCCCTTATGGCATATAGTCGCCGTTGCATTTTGTCTAAAAATTTCCGCTTGGGGGTGCCGGGTACTGGAACGCAGACTCTATTTCATTTTCGGCGATCTGCTGGCCTGCGCCGTGACGGGCGCCATCGCCGGGTGGCTGGTCCATGCGGTCGTTCCCGGTGACTGGCACCCGCTGATCGGCATGGCGCCGGGGATGCTGCTGGGCATGATCGTCGGCGTTGTCGGCGGGCTGTTGTTCGGGCCGCTGTTCGGCGATCTGGAAACCACGCTGCCGGCGATGCTGTCGGGAATGGTGGCGGGCTCGTTTGTCGGCATGCTGCAGGTTGGCGCGGCGGCCGCCTTGTGGGGCGGGGCGCTGGCGGGGCTGGCCTGCCTGGCCTATACCTATGTCTGGCAGGCGCGGCTGCATGGCAAGGTGAAATGACGAATTCCGAGACCCGCCGGAAATGGGATGCCGCGGCCGGGCTGTTCGACCTGGTCGGCGCGTTCGGGGCGGAGCGGCGCTGGACGCCGGTAAAGCGGCGGCTGTTTTCGGGAATGGAGGGCCGGGTCCTGTTCGTCGCGGTCGGCACCGGGCTGGACATCGCCAGCTTTCCCCCGGGCAGTGACATCACCGGCATCGACATCAGCCCGAAAATGCTGGCCAAGGCCGAACCGCGCGCCGCCAACTATCCGGGAACCCTCTCCCTGCATGTCATGGATGTGCACGAAATGTCCTTCCCTGACGCTTCCTTCGACCAGGTCCATACCTCCTGCACCTTCTGTTCCGTGCCCGATCCGGTAGGCGGATTACAGGCACTGCGCCGCGTGCTGAAGCCCGGCGGCCGGCTGAGAATGTTCGAACATACAGGCTCGCGCATCTTCCCCTTCAACGCCATGCTGAACCTGATGAATCCGATAGCCCGCCGCCTCGGTCCCGAGATCAACCGCGACACGGTCGCCAACGTCCGCGCCGCCGGCTTCGAAATCACCTGCGTTACCAACATTTTCCTCGATGTGGTCAAGACCATCGAGGCGACCGCCCCGGCTTGAGCATGGCCGCGGCGCGGTGACCTCAGTCCATGGCCGCGGCGCGGCGCCTCAGTCCATCGATGTGGCGCCGTAAGCATAAGGGATCTGGACATATTCCAGCACCCGCCGGCCGATTTTTCCCGGCCCGGTGTCGCGGACTGAGGGATAGCCGAACAGCAGCTCGCCCAGATTGATGCCGATCCCGACGTAAGGCTCGCGGCGTCGCGGTTCGAACCTGTCGCGTTCGGCCTGGGTGAAGCCGCGCGCGTAATAGCCCGCATGGAGTTCCAGGAACCGCAGCGGCGTGTCCCTCGCACCCTCAAATCCAGAGAACTTCAGGGCCAGCAGATATTTCTGGCCGGAATAATCGGTGACCGGATGAAAGCCGTCGACATTCCCGGATGGCCAGTACTCGAAGCGAAAATCGACCTTTTCCCTGAGCCCCGGAACCCGCCGCCGTAAATAGGAGAACCCGCCGCCAAGGGCGTTCATCACCATATCCTCGTATGAAAATCCGTGATCGGCGGAATAACCGTCGAACAGTTCGACATAGCTCATCAACCCATACGACAACAAAAAGGCCGTGATCTCCGCGCCCTCGCCTCCACCGGAATTGGCTTCGATCCGGTCGGTCAGGAATTCGCTGATCATATATGTCGACCAGGCGTGGCCCAGCTTGTCCATGCCCAGACTGCCGCTATCTTTTCCGAACCAGCCCTCCGGATTGCCGTGGAAGGACGAACTTCCCCAATCCCAGCTAAAGGCCCCCAGCGCCGTAACCCCGGCAACCAGTCCGCCCAGCTCCCACCCAACCGATTTCGTTTGCCGTGTGAATGTGCCTGAACCGTACGTGCCGTCATCGGGATCCGTCGCGCCGGCGCTGTCCAGCTGTGAAAGGAAGAGTACGGGGTTCTCGAGGTCCAGACTTAAATCGGCGCCCGCATCCATCGGCTCCCGCGCCCAGGCATTGCCGGTCAGGATCACCGCCAGCGTGACGGCGAACAGGATCAACCTCTTCATTGGCGGGCGCATGCGTGCTGGTACAGGGCTATTTTTTCCAGGTGCCGTTTCTCAACCGGCAGACCTGCAGTTCGTAATCCTGGCTGGACTCCCTGGTTTCCAGGCTCAGAACCGCCTGGCGGCAGACGGCGCCGCCATCCGCGTCGGTCGAAATCAGCCGTATGTCCAGCACCGCCGTTCGGTCGAGGCTTCGCCAATGCCGTTTCTGGCCATCCGGTGCGGTTTCCAGGGTGCGCGTCAGAAAACGCGCCGCCTCGGCGATATATTCGTCGGGAAGACCGTCGGCAACTTCCCGCGGCAAGGCCCCGAGCGGCGCTTCCAGCAACTGATTTTGCTGCCATTGGGCCAGTTCGGACCTGTAGGGATCGCCGGCGGCGGGCAGGAGGGAAAAATTGAAACCGCAACCGGATAACAGCGCCATTACAGGCGCCAGGGCAGCCAACCGCAGCAGCCTCTTATTTGCGCTGTTTACAATGGATTGCATCGTCATTCCGCCCCTTCTCCGGCGCCGGTTGAAATCAGCCCCCGCGAACCAGGATTGCTCCCGGGTTCCTGCCGCGCCAAGCCCATTGTCACCCGCGGATCGCGGGATCGCGCAAGAGCGGGCATCGAGCCCGCATGTTCATACTGATCAGCCATCCTGCCAACAATGGCATCCAGGATCCCGGTTCGCCGGTAGCCGGCATAGAAACTGCCATTGGCCTGACAGGTCGCCTTCAGGAAGGCGGCAAAGGCGGACACGCTGACGGGGTTGACCGGTTGCGGCGCCGTCCAGAACTCTTCAAGCGAGCATTGCGCTGTCAGGCCGGGCCGGTTGTAAACGGCGCGGCCCATCGCCTTCACCGGCGTTCCATGCCACAAGGACGAAAACCCGACCGTGCTGTTGCAGGTCACCGTTCCCGCCGCGCCGGCCAGCAGCGACGGCAGGCGCCCTTCCGCGAAATAGACCACGCGGCCGGCGCATCCCAGGGCCCCGGCCGTCCGTTCTATAAGGTCGCGATAGCAGCAATGCCCCCGGTCCAGCGGGTGATGCTTGATCAGCAGCATGGCGTCCAGCGGCGCGTGCATGGCGAAGGACCGGATCACCGTCGTCGCCAGATGCGCAACCGAAAGAAACTGCGAATGTTCGGTAATCTGGCTGTCGTTATGAACCTGCAGCGGCAGCATGAAATAAGGGTTTCCGCTGCTCATGACCGCTTCGACGAGGCGGTGGTCGCGCCCCCGGCGCAGCAGCTTGCGCAGGCCCGAGCGGACATAGGCCAACCCTCCCGTCACGCTGTTCGGCTTGTGATAGCGGAAATGTGGGAAGACCGCCCAGCCGACATCCTTGGCCACCGAATAGAGCACCGACCAGGCCGCCAGGGCCGGGAAGCAATTTCCAACGGGAACAACAGCACCGGCATCCACGGCGGTGGGCGGCAAATCATGGCCCATCAACTGCGAATGGCCGTTTACCCCGCCCAGTTCCACTGTCACATGGTCCGGCCGAAGATACCCTTCCTCGAAGGCGAAGACGGGGATATTCCTTTGCCCGGCGACGGCGATGGCCTGGCGGTGCGACTCACGGCAATCGCCGAACAGGGCGACGGCGTCGATATCCAGCGCCTCGATAAGACCGGCCAGATATTCCGGCCAGTCCTCGGGCCGCCCGCGATACGACCGCGCGCCGGGTCCGGGAAAGAACAGGGCGTCGCCGGCGTTCAGATTGACCTTGTGCACCGCGATCCCCTGCCGGCGCAGGCGCCTCGCCAGCAGCCAGAAAAACGGCCCTACCGGTCCCTGCAGCATCAACAGCCGCTTAAAACCTGGAACTGCGTCAGGCATGAACCGTCTCCCTGATCAGACGGCCTAGCCGTCGAACCAGCCGGTCGGGCCGCAACAGCGGGGTCGCATCGGCCGGGGCCGGCGTGGCACGGCATTCGCCGGTCAGGCGCGCGACGATCGCCTCGCAATCGCAGACCATCCCGGTCTCCCAGTCGAAATAGCGCGGATAAAGGATCAACGCCCCCGCCACCAGTTCGTCGACCGACAGCACCCGGTTGCGGCGCGGAAACGCCATGCGGTCCCCGGTCAGCCCCCAGCCCGCATAGAACGGGCCGCCATATGTGCTCACTTTTTTGCCGCGCAGCAACGCCTCGAACCCGGCCAGCGACGTCATGACATGAACCTCGTCGGCAAGCGCCAGGCAATCGTCGATGTTCGCGCCTTGCCATACCGCGTCGCAGAGGCCCGCGATGGCCGCCATGTCGCCGCCGCCGTCGCGGTTGCGCGCCACCACGTCTGGATGCGGTTTGTAGGCGATGAACGCTTCCGGGTTGGCCTCGCGCACCGCGCGCGCCAGATCCAGGTTACGGCGAACGTCCGCGCACCCCAGCTGTACCGACACATCGTCCTCGACCTGGCCCGGAATCAGCAGAATCGATCGTCCCGCCGCCTCGATGGGCCGCGCGATCCGGGCCCGCCCGACATTGTATTTGCTGAGGCCCGCCTCTGAGATACGCCGGCGGATTGCCGCCGCGCGAGCCATCAGGCCCTCGTCGAATGCCGCCGTCGCCAGCAATGTCTCCAGATCGCTGGGCGCGGTGGGGTCGTAATAGGCGCCGCGCCAGTCGATGGCCAGCGAGCGCGGGCGCACAAAGTCGGAGCCCAGCCCGACCGAGCGCAGGAAACCGTCCTCCACCCGCCCCACCGGGCCGCCCAGCCGTTCGGCCAGCAAATCGAGCCCCTTCGGCCGGCGCTGGCCCCAGACCAGGATACGATCGCCCGGCGCGGCGCCCTTGGCGACCGCGTCCCGACCGTCGCGGGCGAACAGGATGCGCCCGCCGGTGCTGGCCAGAAAGGGCCGCAGATGCCGCCGCTTCCAGCGCCGCATGCCCAGGCAGACCGTGGTTCCCCGGTTGGCCTCGTTAACGCGCC
>JADFVY010000523.1 GCA_015222795.1 Pseudomonadota bacterium
CTCGCCGCTCGACCTGGACTCGATCCTGGAATCGGTTGGGGAAACCGGCCGGCTGGTGGTGGTCGACGAGGCCAGTCCGCGCTGCGGCATGGCGGCGGATATCTCCGCCCAGGTCTGCGAACAGGCCTTCAGCGACCTGAAGGCGCCGATCAAGACGGTGACGCCGCCGCACACCCCGGTGCCCTTCGCCCCGGAACTGGAGGATGCCTATATCCCCAGCGTGGCGAAGATCCACGCGGCCGTGGAGGTGGTGCTGGCGGCCTGAAACAGGCCGGGACAGCGGACCTTCGCGCCCGCTGTCCCGTTCGGCTGCCAAATGACTAACGGAGTGACCGCGATGGGAATCCAACCGCTCACCATGCCCAAATGGGGCCTGTCGATGACCGAGGGCCTGGTCAATGCCTGGCTGGTGGGAGAAGGCGAAACGGTCGCCAAGACGCAGGATCTGGTGGAAATCGAAACTACCAAGATCAACAACGTCTTCGAATCGCCGATCGCCGGCACGCTGCGCCGTCACGTGGCCGCCGAGGGGGAAACCCTGCCGGTTGGCGCCCTGCTGGCGGTGTTCGCCGAGGAGGCCAATTCGGACGCCGACATCGAGGCCTTCGTCTCCGACTTCCAGGCCAATTTCGTGCCGCCGGAGGAAGACGAGGCGGAGGCCGACAGCGGCCCGCAAAGCATAGAGGTCGATGGCCGGCGCATCGTCTATCACGATCGCATGCCCGATCGCGAGGACGGTCCGCCGCTGGTCCTGCTGCATGGCTTTGGCGGCGACAAGGACAACTGGCTATTCAATATCGACGCGCTGGCCGTGGGGCGGCGGGTGCTGGCGCTCGACCTGCCGGGGCATGGCGAATCCGCCAAGGATATCGCGGGCGGCGACCTGGCGGCGCTGGCCGGCGCCGTACTGGCCTTCCTCGACGCGTTGAGCATTCCGCGCGCTCATCTGGCCGGTCATTCGCTGGGCGGCGCGGTCGCCATCGCCGCCGCCCGGGCGGCCCCGGAACGCGTCGCCTCGCTGTCGCTGATCGGCGCGGCGGGGTTGGGCGAGGGGGTGAACGACGGCTACCTGACCGGCTTTATCGAGGCCCAGCGCCGCAAGGAATTGAAGACCGTGCTGCAGATGCTGTTCAACGATCCCGATCTGGTCGGCAAGGACATGGTGGAAGGCGTCTCGCGCTTCAAGCGCATGGATGGCGCCGACTCCGCGCTGCGCGCCATCCGCGACGCCGTGTTCCCCGGCGGTGTCGTCAGGGAAGACGTTGCCGCCGCGCTGGCCGCCTATGACGGCCCGGTGCTGGCGATCTGGGGCGAGGCCGACCGCATCGCGCCACCGCCAAGCGGGGGCCTGTCAGGCAAGATCAGTGTAGAGATCATCCCCGCCGCCGGTCATATGCCGCAACTAGAGGCATCCTCGCGGGTTAATTCGCTGATGGACGAATTTCTGACCGGCACGGCGTGAACGTCGCCAGCGCCGGTCAGCCTTGGGGCGCGGCAACCTCCAGGAAACCGGCCATCGCCGCCGTGACGCCGGCCTGCCAGACCGGCATGGCCGCCATCCACAGCAGCGGCATCGCGATCATCGCCCCGGCGAGGCTTCCCATGATCGCGCCGGCCACCAGCATGGCCGCGGGAACGATGGCGGCGCGGCCCCCCATGGCGACAAGCGGCAGCCGCAACATGGCCAGCCCGATAATCAGCCCTGCGATACCGCCGAACATGACCCCCTGCATCGCTGACGTTAGCGGATCGAAGATCATCCCCCAGTACCAGTCCATCGCCAGGAAGCCGATAACCAGCGCGATCGGCGGGGCGATGCGCAGGACGCGCGCCTGTTCGGTTGTGAAGCCGGCATCCCTGGTCAGTTTCCGGGCCAGGTAATAACCGAGCAACAGCCCGTGCCCCAGCAGCATGACCGGTATGGCCGCGTCGCCCATGAAAACCGACCCCACGAACAGGATCGGAAAAGCGGCAACCATGACGCCGACGACCCCGGCCTCGCCGCCGGTAACGGCCATCCGGCCGATGAATTTCATGCGTTGTTCGTTCGTCATGGATTTCCCCTCTGAATTATCCGGCGCCGAAGCCAGTATAATGAATACTCCCCTCGATCCAAGACGCAAGCGCATCATCGTCGCAGGCGGGCTTTTCCGGCGCCAGGGACATATTCCTTCTTGAGCGGAGCCTTCGGGAAATAACGCAGCGGTTTGGCGCCGGCCTCCATCAACTGCACCCGCGCCTCGGCGGGAAGTTTCAGCGCCAGCCCGGCCGGCGTCAGCGACATGAATATTTTCCCCCCGGCATAGGCCGCCGCGCCGGAGAAGAAATGCCTGTACTCGAGGGCGGCGCCGGGGTCCGGCGAGGATAACGTGCGTTCCAGCAGGGATTGTAGATCCCGCAACCAAGGCTCAGCCATTTCAGTGCCTCCTGCCGGCGGTCACCCCGCCAGCGTGCCCCACAAATCCGTTTCGTCCGCCTCATCGATCTTCACGCTGACAATATCGCCTTGTTGCAGCCTTGTCGCGTCCTCGCCATCGATGAAGACACAGCCGTCGACAGCCGGACACCCGGTTCAGTTGATCGGTTCTGGTATTTCATGTCGAATTGTGGTAATTTTTATATAAATACAAACAAAAAATCATAAAAAAATCGAACAAAAAGGTGCCGGAGACTCCGGCACAAAACATTGAGAGGGAACAGGTTATGAGATATTTAGCAGCCGCATTTTGCGGCGTTTTTGCTGTTTCGGTCGCAGCAACACCAACCGCTTACGCTAATAGTCACCGGGTGTGGGACGACACGACTATCGGAGACATCATCGACGACGTCAAAGATATCAAAGACCAGGTCACCGGCACTGGGCCGATCAAGAAAGTCGCCGACGAATTCAAGACGCAGCTCGACGACCTGGTCGCCAAGGGCTTCATTTTGAAGGAATCCGTAGGCGATATCCTCACCTGGCTGCAATCTCGGGAAGGACCCTACCGGGAATTCGTTGGCAGTACCGGCACTAGGTGCGGCGCCGGGACCCCATGCGGGAATTTTCGCACCGACCTTATATATTTCTTCGGCGATTTAGGCGCGTTGCGCGACAATTTTCCGATCATGGAGAGACTCGGCATGGGGGATGGCTCCCGAGCGATCTCCGTTATCGAGACCGTTCCACCGATCATGCTGTTCGGCATCTACCAGACCATGGGACGCCTTCCCCAATGGCAATCGCTGCCATCCGTATTGCAGGACGTCTACGACGAGATCGGCGATCCCGATGTCTTCGCGCTGGATTCGATCGTCCCCGCTTCGGTGGGCAGCGCATCGCTTCAGACGAATTCGGTCACCACATTTGCATTGTTCGACAAAACCCCGACCCAGCGATTCTGTGAAAATAAGTCGTGGGCGATCGAAAGACAGATCGATCCGGTTCGAATGAACAGGCTGAAATTCGTGGTCTTTTACTACAGACAGGGCCTCGGGCTGGCAGAAAGCCTGACGTCCGAGACGATAGGGGCCGATATCTTAGGTGAGGGTAATGAAACTATTATCCCGAATCCGCTGAAGGCGCAGTTGAAAGTCGTTTTGCTTGTCTTCGATGTGGTGGAGAAAGCCGTGCAGACATTCCAGGCCAACCTGGATATCTGCCGGAAGAAGAACAGTGAAATCGAAATGCAGGTCGCGCAGTGCATCCCGCTCATCAACTCCGTGATGCCCGGTACTCGTGACGATATCTACAATCTGGTGCAGACCAAGATTGATGCCGCGGAAGAAGACGGACTTGACGTTACGCTATCGGACTTCTGGCTTTCGACCGCCGACATGCAGCGCATGGCGGGCGAATATCGGGACGCATTCCAGTCGCTCTGTTCGGCCTACGGGACGATCGGGTCTGCCTGCAACGGTGCGTGCCAGCCCAATAACGGAGGCGGCGGGAGGTCAAATCCGTAATTTCACTGATCGGCGCGGCGGCACGGCGAGCGGATTTTTAAAACCGCAACCTTGCCGCCAGCCGCCCCTCACCCCACCAGCGTGCCCCATAAATCCGTCTCGTCCGCCTCATCAATCTCCACGCGGACGATGTCGCCTTGCTGCAGCTTCGTGGCGTCCTCGCTGTCGATGAAGACGCAGCCGTCTACTTCCGGGGCGTCCCACTTGCTGCGGGCTACCGCGC
>JADFVY010000524.1 GCA_015222795.1 Pseudomonadota bacterium
ATCAGGCCCAGCAGGATGGCGTCATGTTCCTCGGCCAGGTCGTCGGCCTCGCTCAACGTCTTGCCGACCAGCGGGCTCTTGGCCTCGACCACGGCCTCGCTGAGGTAGGATTCGATCTCGAACAGTTCGCGCGCCGACATCCTGGCGCGCCGCGATTCGGGCACCAGCCGCCAGCCGATCAGCGCCACGAACAGGATTCCGGCCACCGCCGCCGCCCCGCCGACCGGCGTGAAATCGAACATATGGAAGGGCTCGCCGGTTGTGTCTCCACGATAGGTGGCGATAATGATGTTGGGCGGCGTGCCGATCAGGGTCAACATCCCGCCCAGGATCGACCCGAAGGACAGTGGCATCAACAAAAGCGCCGGCGGTCGCGCGGCCCTGGCCGCCGACTGCAGCGCGGCGGGCATCAGCAGCGCCAGCGCGCCGACATTGTTCATCACCGCCGACAGCGCCCCGCCAATGGCGGCCAGCGCGCCGACATGGCCCGAGGTGGAGCCTTCCGAGGGGATCAGCTTGCCGATCGACTGGATGGCGCCGGAATTCTGCAGCCCCCGGCTGACGATCAGCACCAGCGCCACGGTGACGGTTGCCGGGTGGCCGAAGCCGGAGAACATCTCGGCGTACGGCACGGTTCCCGCCAGCGTGGCCGCGATCAACGCCCCGAAGGCCACGACGTCATAACGCCACCGCCCCCACACGAACAGCACCAGCACGGCGAGGAGGAGGAATAGAAGAAATGTCTGGTCAAATGTCATGGGCGACAGGGTAGCATCCACACGCCACGGGGCAAGTGGGGGTAAGGCTTGCGTTGTTGGCGTTGCGTACTATTTTGTTGGTCTGCTGAACAATAAACTGGTGGGTAGAGAGACGACGATGGAGATGGATCCAAAGGATCTGCGCCGGGCGCTGGGCTGTTTTGCGACTGGCGTTACCGTGGTGACCGGGCTGGGCGCCGAAGGCGAGAAGCTGGGCGTTACCGCAAGCTCGTTCAATTCGGTGTCGCTGGACCCGCCGTTGGTGCTGTTCAGCCTGAACCGGCGCGCCCATTCCATGCCGCATTTTCTCGACAGCGGCCATTTCGCGGTCAATGTGCTGCGCGAAGGGCAGGAGGAATTGTCCAACCGCTTCGCCACCCCGCTGGCCGACAAGTGGGACGGCATCGACTACGAGATCTGGGATTTCGGCTGCCCGATCCTCACCGGTGCGCTGGCGGTTTTCGAATGCCAGACCCAATACACCTATGACGGCGGCGACCATGTGATTTTCGTCGGCGCCGTCGAGCGCATGCGCGCCGACCCCGAAGGCCACCCGCTGCTGTTTTATGGCGGGCGTTATCAGAGTTTGGAGAAGGCGCGGGCCTGACGCTTTCCCGCTCCGCCCGACTGTGGCAGGTTGTCGTCATGACGGAAGACGTTAAACAGAGTCGCGAGGTTTATATCCTCTTCGGGATCGCGGCGGTGCTGCTGGTGATCTCCGGCATCGGGCCGGTTGACCGGGCGACCTGGTGGCTGGAGGTGGGGCCGGTTTTCGTCGGCATTCCGCTGCTGCTGTGGCTGCGGCCGCGCTTTCCCTTCACGCCGCTGTTGTACCGCCTGCTGTTCATCCATGCCTGCATCGTCATGCTGGGCGGCCATTATACCTATGTCCAGGTGCCGCTGGGCGACTGGGTGCGCGACTGGTTTGATCTGGAGCGCAACAATTACGACCGGTTTGGCCATTTGGCGCAGGGTTTCATTCCGGCGATCCTGATGCGCGAGATATTGTGGCGTAAATCGCCGCTGCGCGGCAGTCGCTGGTTGCCCTTTCTGACGGTCTGTTTCTGCCTCGCCTTCAGCGCACTGTTTGAAATGTTTGAATGGTGGGTCGCGCTGATCATGGGCGGCTCGGCCGACGCCTTCCTGGCCCTGCAGGGCGACCAGTGGGATACGCAGTGGGATATGTTCCTGGCGCTCTGCGGCGCGATAATTTCGCTGTTGCTGTTGAGCCGCCCGCATGACCGGCAGCTCATCCAACTCGTTGGCCAACAAATTAAAAAGTGATGGCGGGGCTCCATGAGCGGTGGCGGGCCGGCCTGATTAGTGATATGTTAACCATAATTTGATGGGCCTGGGGACAGGCCCGGCCGGCGGCGCGGATCGCCGGTTAACCAGCAGCAAGACTGACAATAGCGGGCGCGGATGGGGGGCAGGACCCTTCGTCTGTTTTTCGCTTTGTGGCGGGTTCCCCCGGCGTTCCGCGGCGCCTTATATCGAGGAGCGTTGAAAATGCTAGTCAAGGAAGCTATGCGGGCCGGAACCGAATGGGTCGAACCCGGCTTTACGGTTACGGATATGGCCGTGAAGATGCGCGACCTGTCGATCGGCAGTCTCGCGGTATGCAATGACGGGAAACCGGTCGGGATCGTCACTGACCGCGACATCGTGCTGCGCTGCTGCGCCGAAGCGAAGGATCCGGCGAAGATCACCGCGGAAGAGATCATGACGAAGAACATCGCCTGGTGCTACGTGGACCAGAAAATCGAGGACGCCACCCACCTGATGGAGGAACGGCATGTCCGGCGGCTTCCGGTTCTTGACCGTGGCGAGCAACTGGTCGGTTTCCTCAGCGTCGACGATCTGTCGCGGAACGGTTCCTTCAACCTTGCCGGCGAAGTGATCAAGGCGGCGGTCGCGCACTGACGAGATTGGCGGGCGAGGGGACGGAGCGGGTGGCGGTCGCAAGGCCGCCGCCCGGTTTTTGTTTGGGTCCGGTTAAGGCCGGTCGGCGAAGAGGCGGACGAATTCGAGGCGGCCTTCCTCGTTGAAGGCGAATTCCAGATACCAGGAATCGTGCCAGACCAGTTCGCCATCGCGCCATTCGGGGCAGCCGCTGAAGCTGTAGACGCCGTCATGCAGGTATTCCGGGTCCGGCTCGCGGCCCAGTAGCGCCATCGCGTCGGCCCGCTCCATGCCGGCCTTCAGGCCCGACGGCGTGGGCCAATGCGGCGAACGCGCCTCGATCCGGTCGATGCTATCGCGCACGATGTCCACCTCCAGCCCGCCATAATGGTATGTGGAGAGCACATAGCCGCCGCCGTCATCCTCGCCGAACCCGCGGGAAATCGAATTCAGGGAGCCCAGCGATTCCAGCGCCGTCATATCGCCATAAAGCTTCAGGCCCGCGATGGTGAACTCGCTGGTCGCGACGCACAGGAACATAGGTTCGTCGGGCAGCACCCGCGCCAGCCGCAGGATGCCATCGCCCTCCACGCCGCGCACCGGCGCCGAAAGCCCCGAGGCGACGGCCACGGAAACCAGCAGGGACAGCGAAACGGAGCGATAGTTGATATGGTACATGGAGCGAGGCTATCCGCCAAAATTGACCGCATCATGGCGGAGTATCGTTAACGGGGAGCCGTTCAGGTCGCGCAGCTTACGCTGAAAAGGCATATGTACAACTGCACGGGCGATGTCACCACGTCGAAGACCAGCGCGAAGGGCAGGGCGAGGATCCAGACCGGTCTTGACTCGACCTCGCGCAGGGCGAGGTCGATCTCGACAATGGTCGAGCCGTCGAATGCCGGCGTGGCGGCGCGGTAGTAGAGCTCGCTGGACGGGTGATCGTCGAATTCAAAGATTGCGGGCCCGGCGGGTTCCGAGGCAAATAAGGCCGCCAGCGCCACATCGTTGGCGAAGGCGAAACTGTCCACGTCGAGGTCGCCCGGCCGCACGTGGCGCACCGGAACGGCGGCCGAGCCCGGTGGCGGCGTGGGGCAGGGGCCCTCGATCTCGGCGGCGGTCAGGTTAAATGTCGGCTCGGCGGCCTTCGTCCGGTACAGTTTCGGCGCATCGGCGGCCCCGGTTTCGTATGGCCCCGCCGGAAAGACGATGCTGTAGTCGGCGCCGGGGAACAGCATGGCCATGTTTTCCGAGCGTTCGGCCGGCGTGCCCATGACGCAAATCCGCAAATCGCCGCCGGCCTCGCGCCAGGCCGCCGTCACTTGCGATACCGAGTCCATGCCCCGGGCATTGTCGCCCCAGGGCCGGATATTTTGTGCGGTGTTGTAGGTCGCGCAGCCGGACAGCGCCGGGGCAAGCAATGTCAGACCCGCGAGCAATACCCGGAAAATCAGCCGTCTGGCCATGTCTCTCCCGCCTCCTTCGTGGCGTCGGCATCTAGTCTGCCCGGAAATATATGAACAAAGGGTTTGCGCCGCTTGCTGCCGGACCCCACGGAAACTTCATTTCCCCCGCTCCGTGAAATGATTATTCTCGACCGAATGGCGATGTTAAAAACCCGAGGAACGGAGGGATATAGATAAAGATGGCCAAGGGTAGAAAAAAGAACAAGCAAGCCGGCGAGACGTCAGGCGAGACCCGGCGCAAGATGAAGCCCTGGAAATGGACGGTGATTGGTGGCGCTGTGGTCCTTGCCGGTTTGATGGGTTGGCAGTGGCAGTGGACCAAGGGCGTGGAAACGGCTTTCCTGGAACATGCGCGGTCCGGCGAGGAGTCGCTGGAGCATGTGAAGGCCGGGCATGACGCTGGCGGCGGGCATATCGTCCCGGGGCAGTCCATCGGCTACCCGGACCGATTCCCGACATCGGGCCCGCACGACCAGAAATGGATCGATCCCGGAGTCTACGATACGGTTCAGCCATCGACGAAACTGGTGCATTCGGTCGAGCACGGCATGGTGGTTATCTATTACGATGCACCGTCGCCCGAAGCGATGACGAAGCTCGAGGATTGGGCCAGCCTGTACAAGGGCCCCTGGAGCGGCGTCGTCGTTACCCCGGGCCCCGGGATTGGCGAGGAAC
>JADFVY010000525.1 GCA_015222795.1 Pseudomonadota bacterium
CAATTGACCGCTATTGCAGCAGGATTCCGCACCACCTGGCAAGCAAAGATTGCAACCGGCGTTTCATGGCGACGGAAAAGAAATGCGATTCCAGGGGACTGGAACAGCCCGGCGGACCGGACCGTCAGGG
Source organism: Pseudomonadota bacterium (assembly GCA_015222795.1). GTDB lineage: Bacteria > Pseudomonadota > Alphaproteobacteria > UBA8366 > JADFVY01 > JADFVY01. Next base: position 131 of record JADFVY010000525.1, read on the forward strand.
CATCGCGCTGCCGCCGTTCGCGCCGACGATCTGGCCGGTCATGAAGCTGGCGCCAGGCCCGGCCATAAAGACGGCCAGCGCGGCAATTTCCGCTGGCCGGCCGACGCGACCGAGGGGAATATCTTCTTCCTTCTCGCGCCATTCGGGGCTCATACTGCCCAGGTCCAGCATGTCTGTATCGACCGGCCCGGGTGCGATGGCGTTGACCAGGATATCCGGCGCGAACTCCTTCGCCCAGGCCCGGGTCATGGCGTTGATCGCGCCCTTCGACGCGCAATAGGTGGAATAGGTCTCGCGGCCCACGAAGCTGAGATCGGAGGAAACATTGAGGATTCGCCCGCCGGTTCCCTGGTGGACCATGCGGCGGATCGATTCGCGCCCGACGAGGAAAGAACCGCGCAGATTGATATTCATCAGCCAGTCGAAATCCGCGCCCGTCGTCTCCAACAGCGGTTTTTCCAGGACAACGCCGGCGTTATTGACCAGGATGTCGATCCCGCCCAGGCGCTCTACCGTCTCGGAAACAAGCATTTCCGCCTGTTTCTCGTCGCCCACGTCGGCCTGCACGGCATAGGCCGGGCCGCCATGTTCGGCTATGGCATGGACCGCCTCTTCGGCCGCCTCCGCGCCGCGATTGTAGTTCAGCACCACGCCCGCGCCCTCGGCCGCGAAGGCCTCGGCGATGGCGCGGCCGATGCCCCGCGACGCGCCGGTTACCAGCGCCCGTTTTCCTTCCAGCGCGAGCATTGGTATCAACTCATCACCTCGCCCCGGTCGATATTGATCGCCTGGCCGGTGATATTCGTCGCCGCGTCCGAGGCCAGGAACAGATAGGTTTCCACGATGTCCGCCGGTTCCAGAAGCCCTTCAAGCGACTGGGCGGCGACGACTTCCTGCTCCATCTCGGCCTCGCCGATGCCTGCTTTTTCCGCTTCCAGCCGCAAGGTCCGCATCGAGGCTTCGGTTCTTACCCAGCCGGGGCAGACCGCATTCACCGTTATGCCCTTCGGTCCCAGTTCCTTCGACAGCGAGCGCATGAAGCCGATATTGGCGTGCTTGCTGGCGCAATAGGCGCTGAATTCGGCTACCGCCGTGCGACCCCAGATCGACGAGGTGATGACGATCCGCCCGCCATCGCCCATCTTGCGAACCGCGGCGCGGGTCATGTACCAGGTGCCGATGATGTTGATATCGACGATCCGGCGGAAGGTTTCGTCGGTCTCGGCCGTCGCCCCAACGACCGGCGTCGGACGCTCATAGCCCGCATTGTTCACCAGTATATCGAGCGCATCGATACCGTCGAAAGCCCGGTCAACCGCGCCCGCATCGGCAATATCGCACCGAATGCCGCGCACCGGACGGCCGCATTCCGCGGCAAGCGCATCGGCCGCCGCGACGATGCCTTCGCCGCCCGACAGCACGACCACATCCGCGCCGGCGAGCGCAAAGGCCCGCGCCACCCCATAACCGATGCCGCGACTGGCTCCGGTGACCAGCACGCTTTTACCCGTGAAATCGAATTTTGCGATCAAGGCCGCTACTCCGCCGCCCGGGCCCGGGCCGGGAACTCGCGGCGCACGGCGGCGGTGATGTCGCGGCGATACTGATCGGCGATGATGCGGCCTTTTTCAACCGATGCGCCGGCGGCCGAGATCAGCGCGCCGGACTCCGGCACCCAGTCGCGATGGGGCGGCCAGACATCGTAGGGCGGGGCGTCCACCGCCGGGTTGTCGGGGATCAGGTCGGTGCGGACCAGGTCGGGATAGTAATGCATCATCATCGAGGTTTCGATGACGGCGGCATGTTCCAACTCGATTCCCGGATAGCCATCGGGGAATAGCTTGCCCAGCGTATCCTCGTTCAGGAATTCCCAATGCTGCATGCACATGACCCGCAGGCCCGTGTCGCCCAGCTCACGCATGGCGAGGTCGATGCCTTCGTTGAGGAACCAGAGGTTTTCGTAATTGCCGTCCAGCACGCAGATCTGGCGGATGCCGTGGCGCACGAACTCGCGGATAATGTCCTGCAGAACGGAACTCAGTGTCGCCCCGTCAAGGCCGGTGCTGCCCGGAAAGAACGGCCCGCCGGCGGACCGCGTCATGGATTTATAGCCATAGGGAATGGCGGGCGCGACCATGCCGCCCACTTCCGCCGCGATATCCAGCGCAATAGCGGTCGGCAGCATGTGGTCGACGCCCAGCGGCAGATGCGGCCCATGCTGTTCCAGCGCGCCGGTGGGAATGAAGGCGACCGCGCCCTTGTCCACATAGGCCTGGAACTCCGGCCAGGTGATTTCCGCCATCGCGTGGGGATTTGGCATCTTTTAGTTCCTCAACTTACCAGTTCTTCGCCCGAGCCCTGCTCGCGCATCAGCTTCATGATGTCGCGCTCCATTTCGACATAGCCGGGCACGGTCAGCACGTCTTCCTTGCGGCGCACCCGCTTGCCGCCCTTGAAGTCGGTCGTCATGTCCTGCAACACCGTGCCGGGATGGCGCGAGATGAAGACGATGCGATCACCCAGGAACAGCGCTTCCTCGATATCGTGGGTCACCATGACGACGGTGGTGCCGGTGGTCTCCATGATCGAGATCATCAGTTCCTGCATGTTCCAGCGGGTCTCTGCGTCCAGTGCGCCGAAGGGCTCGTCCATCAACAGCAGGCTGGGCTCGTTGGCCAGCGTGCGGGCGATGGCGACGCGTTGCTTCATGCCGCCGGAAAGCTGCTTGGGATAGGCGTTGCGGAATTTCGTCAGCTTGACCAGATCGATGAATTTGTTGGCGCGGTCGCGGCGTTCGGCCGCCGGCACGCCGTTAAGTTTCATGCCGTATTCGACATTCTTCTGAACCGTCAGCCAGTCGAACGAGGTGTAGCTCTGAAACACCATGCCGCGTTCGCGGTCGGGCCGCAGGATTTCGTGGCCGTCCAGTTCCATGTGGCCCCCGCTGGGGTCTTCCAGCCCGGCGATCATGCGCAGCACGGTGGATTTGCCGCAGCCGGATGGCCCCAGAAGCACGCAGAACTCGTTCTCGTGAACGTCGAAACTGACGTCCCGCACCGCCTGGATGAATTCGCCGCCGGCGACCGGGAATGATTTCGAAATCCCGCGCGCGGAGAGTTTCACGGCGCCGCTCATCGTCCATGCTCCTCGAGGTAGGGGAACAGCAACCTGTGCGCAATGCGGAACAGGTAATCGAACAGCAGGCCGAGAATGCCGATCACCAGGATACCGGCGATTATTTCGTCGGTATGCAGGAAGCGCCTGGCGCGCATCATCATGGCGCCGATGCCGTTCGACGAGGCGACGATTTCGGCGATCACCAGATAGGTCCAGCTCATCGCCAGCATCTGGCGCATGGCGATCACCACGTTCGGCATGACGGCGGGCACCACGACGGTCCACAGGATCTGCATGCGGTTGCCGCCCAGCGTCAGCGCCGTTTCGATCAGTTCCGTGCGCACGCCGCGCGTATGATCCATCACCAATGTCGTCAGGAACCAGACGACGCCGATGAACAGCAGGGCGAGCTTTGGCATATCGCCGGTGCCGAACCACATCAGCAGGATCGGGATGAAGGAGGGGGCCGGCAGATAGCGCCAGGCCGACACGAAGGGATTGAAGAAGGCTTCGACCGACTTGAAGGCGCCCATCGCAATGCCCAGCGGCACGGCAACCAGACTGGCCATCGCAAAACTGAACATGACCCGGTAGACGCTGACCCCGATATCGTCAAGGAAGTTGCGCTCGGTCAGCAGTACCCACAGCGCCACCAGCACCTTCTGCGGCGGCGGCACCAGCAGCGGCGTCACCCAGCCCATCGGAACCGCCAACCCCCAGATCGCAAAGAAGATCACCCAGGCCGCAATGCCCAGCATGATCACCCAATGCAGGGGTATCGGTTTCTTGTAATCGAACCAGCGCCAGCCGCGGCGCCTTTGGTCGGGTTTTGGCATTACAACTGTCCCGTTGGCGTCGCCGCACCGGAAAAAAGGCGGTGACCGCTTCCAATTTCAAGGGGAGAAGCGGCCACCAAGGGCAAGTTGACTATTCCCGCGCGGCGAAGGACTGGCGGTAACCCTGTTTCACGAGGTCGCCCATCAGCGAGCAGTCGATACCGGCCTTGGGATCCTGCATCTTTTGCATGACACCCAGCTTGATCCACCATTCGTTGGTCAGCTTCACCGCATCCTCGAAGCC
>JADFVY010000526.1 GCA_015222795.1 Pseudomonadota bacterium
ATGTACCAGGCGAAAAAAAATGGTCGGAATTGTTTCAGGTTTGCTGGAAGCTGAATAAGGATCAAAGCGACCCTTATCCGACCAAAATAACTTATCGCTCGATAGCCGGGCACCGCCGCGCTTGCCGATGAGTCCGGCGCGGGCTTACCAGCACTCGCTGGCGTCGGCCCCGCTGCCGCCCCTGGCGCCGGTATTGGTCAGCGTCAGCGTCGTGCAATCGGCATCGTTGGCCTGGGGTTCGCCGGCGACCGGCGTGGCGGTAAGGGTGAACGAGCTTGCCGAAATGTTGCCGGCGCCGGTAACCTGGTAGAGGTTGGTATCGGTTGTGAAATCCGCGTAGTTACAGTTGGCATGGTTGTAGGACCCGTAAAGGCTCCTGCATTTTTCCAGGGTCCCGGCTGCAGTTTGCAGTGCCGAACGCCCCTCGGTGCGATTCGCGGAAATCACGTTATCCCGGTAGAATCCGAATGCCAGGCTCGACAGAATACCCAGGATGACGAGGGTGACCATCAATTCGATCAGGGTGAAACCTCTGGAATTTTTCATGGTTGCATCGTCTTCGTCTAGGTGGGTTTGGGGGCATAGTACGTGATCATGTCGACGTAATAGACGCCGCTTATAACCTTGCCCGTAAAAATTATTACATCGCCTTTCTTGAAGTCGGACAATCGACGGCGGCTGGCATCGAAGCTTTTCAGCCTGGCGCCGGGCGCGATCCGGTACAGCTTCCGTTCCACGGTAAATCCGGCGTAATTGATTGCGCCGATCGGGCCCGCCTGCTCGAAGGCTTCGACCGCGCTCGCGGAAGTCGATGAAAACGTCAGGGACGCGATTAATAGAATGCGGAACAACAAATTTTTCAACTGTTTCATTGTAGTAACTCCTGCCATGCGAAACGGCCCACGGGAACATTCCTGAGGCTCTTGACCTTGATGGCTTCTCCTCCGGTTATTGAGATATCATCGAGGAACACCGGCTGCGGCAGATACCCTTCCTGCCGGATCGCAGCCAGCGTGCTCGTACTGATGCCATTGCTGATTTGGTCGAGTGCGTTGATTACCCCGTCGTTGTTGGCATCGTAAGTCGGTGCCAGCGGCGAGCCCCCGGTCTCCATGTCGACCGCGTACTTGTAGCCGTATCCGCCGATCGAGCAGGGATCCTCGACGGGGACGAAGCTATTGAAGAAGACCGTGTCCGCGCGCGCGATCGACGCCGTGACGGAACGCTCGCCGGAGGCGACGAGATCGAAATACCAGCCGTGATCGGCCGCGTAGTTGACCGGGTTGCGCGTCAACACCTTGCCCGCGAAACTGGTATCGAAGGTCTGTTCGATCAGGTTGGCGCGCGTCAGGCCGGCGCTGCCCTCGTCCCAGACGCCGTAATAAGACTGTATCCCGGTGGTGGACTTGTCATTTTCCACGAGGTATTGCCCGGTGCCGAAAAACACCATCAGGTTCGGCGAGTTGCCGAAATTGGTCGAATCCGGCACGGACGGATGCCTGGCGATTACCGGCTTGGCGGTAATCGCCTGTCCCGCCGGCGCGGTGAACAGGGGAGTCGGCGTGGAGCCGGATGAGTAGGCGACCTTCCAGGAATTAGCGCTGTTGTTCGACAGGTCGAAGACCCACATGTTGCCGCGCAGGTCGCCTGCGTAGACGCGGTCGACGGTGCCGTTGCCGTCGATGTCGGCGATCGCGGGCGTGGTCAGGCCGTTGCGGTCGGCGGTATCTCCGACCCCGGTGGTGATCTTCCAGTAGTCGCCCGCGATCCAGCTGCCGTCGACGCCGGCCTCGATATCGACGATATACAGGCTGGCTTCG
>JADFVY010000071.1 GCA_015222795.1 Pseudomonadota bacterium
CAAAAACCAAAGGCTACTCAGGAGGACCGAATGAACATTCATAAGAATGCCCGGCTAACGCCCAAAGGTCGAGAGGTTTTGATGAGGCGTTTTGTTGAGGGTGTGGACCGCGAGCAAGGCACTTTGTTTCCCGAGCGGCTGGAGGACTGGATCAGTGAAGACAATCCGGTGCGGGTGGTCGATGTTTTTGTCGATGAGCTTGATCTGAGCGTCTGACCGGCGCCTTGCTTGATCGTCTAACCCACCACGTTCATATCCTCGAGATGAACGGCGACAGTTACCGCCTGAACCAAAGCCAAAAACGGCGGAAATCCCCAAAAACCTGACCACCAAGGTCATGGTTGACCCGGTGGGCCCACAGGCACCTCCCACGCTACTTCGCTCCGCGTGCCGCTAAAGCGCTACACGAAGCAGCGCGGGCCCCTCCTATGGACTACCGGAACAACCCGCAACACCGGGTATTGCTTCATAGAAGGTGGTGTACTTTTACTCCGGCCACTGGTGTGTTTTTACTCCGGCGTTGACAATTTCGAGAGGTGACGCGCGCGGCCTCCGCGTGGGGCGTTTACGTGCGGCCGGTCCACCAGCCGGTTTCGCTGGCGGCGTAGACCGGCTCGCGCCCACTCGCCTCCTCGATCGCCAGAATAGGCGCCGTGGCGCACAGCCATGAGGAGGGCGATTACCTGTTCGTGCATGCGGGCATCCGCCCCGGCCGGGCCGCGCGGACCCAGACGCCGCAGGACATGATGTGGATCCGCGATGGCTTCCTGGATTCGGCCGCCGACCACGGCCGGATCGTGGTGCACGGCCATTTCATCGAATACCGGCCCGAGGAACGCCCCAACCGCATCGGCATAGACACCGGCGCCTTCGCCACCGGCCGCCTGACCGCCCTGGCGCTGCAGGGAACCACCCACCGCTTCCTCTCGACGTGAGGGCGGTGGGGTAAGGGCGGCTATATTAGGTGGCGCAGGCTTCATGCGCGGTCCATGAGTGATTTCTAGCCATGCTCCATAGGCAAAACAGATGCTAACTCCAGCGATTTGGCGTGGCGGGGGCGCTGATTTACATCAATGTCATTGCCCATCGTAAAACTTATCATCCTGTACAAGCCAGTAGTGTCCCGATGGTCTTAACGAGGCGGTACGGGCGCGATCAAAAGAAAGTTTGGCGGCGACATTTACTCGCCCTGACATATGAGGTTGGCGGAATGTCCGGTTTTCTCATCGCTGCGAGAGAGGATTTCTCGGATACGACATTTCTGTTGGAAGTCCATCACCCGGCGATGGCCAGGGCAGCCAAGCCGGGCCAGTTCGTCATTGTCATGACGCATGCCCAGGGCGAGCGCATTCCGCTGACGATAGCCGATTTCGACCGGGAGAAGGGTATCGTGACCCTGGTCATTCAGGCGGTTGGGAAAACGACCAGAGAGATGCGGGACCTGTGCCAGGCCGGCACTGAACTGTACGGCCTTGTCGGCCCCATGGGGGAGCCGAGCCATATCGGCGACGCCCGCAAGGTTATCTGCGTCGGCGGCGGGTTGGGCGTCGCCCCGATCTTCCCCCAGGCGCGCGGCTTCAAGGAAAGCGGCGCCTACGTCATTGGCGTCGTCGGCTTCCGTAACCGCGACCTGGTGTTCTGGGAGGACAAATTCCGCGCCTGTTGCGACGAATTGATCATCTGTACCGACGACGGATCGGCCGGCATCAAGGGCCTGGTGACCGAGGGCATCAGGATGGCGGTCGAGCAGCATCCCGACATCGATGAAGTGGTCGCCATCGGACCGCCGATCATGATGAGGGCCTGCGTGGAAACGACGCGCCCGCTGGGTATCAAAACCATGGTCAGCCTCAACCCGATCATGGTCGACGGCACGGGGATGTGCGGTGGCTGCAGGGTCAAGATCGGCGACAAGATAAAATTCGCCTGTGTCGACGGGCCCGATTTCGACGGGCATGAGGTCGATTTCGACGATCTCATGAACCGTCTGCGCCGCTTCAAGGAAGACGAAAAACTGGCCATTGAGCGCTGGTCGGAAAACTGCCGGCAGAAGGCCCTGGCCGAGACGGCGGACGGACGATGACGAAGAAAAAAACGATCCGGTCGATCCCCCAGGAGCGAGCGCCGATGCCCGTTCAGAATCCGGAACAGCGGGTCAAGAACTTCGACGAGGTCGCGCTTGGTTTCACACTGGAGGACGCCCTCGTCGAATGCGAACGCTGCCTGTTGTGTCCCGAGCCCGCCTGCGTCGCCGGCTGTCCGGTCGGTATCGATATTCCCGGCTTCATCATCAAACTTTCCGAGAAGGACTATCGCGGCGCTTACGACATCCTCAGCGAGGAAAGTCTGCTGCCGGCGATCTGTGGCCGCGTATGCCCGCAGGAAGACCAGTGCGAGGGCGTGTGCCCGGTCGGCGACACCCTGGAGCCGGTTGCGATCGGGCGTATCGAACGCTGGATCGGAGATCAGGCGATCGAAAATGGCTGGAGCAGGCGTCCCTATATCGAAGGCAAGGGCATCAAGGTCGGCATTGTCGGCTCCGGCCCCGCCGGAATGGCCTGTGCGGCGGATCTGGCCAAGGCCGGATGCGCGGTGACGATATACGAGGCCCTGCACGAACCAGGCGGCGTACTGCGTTACGGCATTCCAGAGTTCCGCCTGCCCAATGACGTTGTTGACGCGGAGATCGCCAATCTGGTGAATCTGGGTGTCGAGATCCAGTGCAATACCCTGGTGGGACGCCTGTTCACGATCGAGCAGATGCTGGACGAAATGGATTTTCGCGCCGTGTTCATCGGGACCGGGGCGGGCTCGCCGAAATTCATGGATATCCCGGGCGAGACCCTGAACGGCGTGCTGTCGGCGAACGAACTGCTGACCCGATGCAATCTGATGATGGCGGGCAAATTCCCGCAATATGACACGCCGCTGCATCTCGGCCGGCGGGTCGCCATCATCGGCTCCGGCAACACCGCCATGGACGCGATGCGGGTTTCGCTACGCATGGGCGCGGAGAATGTCGCCTGCGTATACCGCCGCACCGAGGCCGAGTGCCCCGCGCGAAAGGAAGAACTCCATCATGCCGAGGAAGAAGGCGTCGAGTTCCACTGGCTGACCGCGCCGGTTGGAATCCTCGACGACGGCGACGGAAATGTCCGGGCGATGCGCTGCGTCCGAATGGAACTGGGGGAGCCCGATGATTCAGGCCGGCGCAGGCCGGTTCCGATTGAGGGCAGCGAATATGAGTTCGAGGCCGACATGGTGGTTTATGCCATCGGCACGAACCCGAACCCGATCCTCGGCCAGACCTCCCGGCTCAAGCTCAACAAGTGGGGCTACATCGAAACCGACGAAAATCTCGCCACCTCGATGGCGGGTGTATACGCCGGCGGCGATATCGTAACCGGCGCCGCCACGGTGATTCTGGCGATGGGGGCAGGACGCAAGGCGGCGCAATCGATAAAGGAACATCTCTTGATCCGTGACAGCGAGACACTCTATCCGCCACGGCGGCCCGGCACCAACGGCACGCTGTTCGGCATCGATCTTGCTGAAAGAAATTTCACGCGGTTGAGAGTCGAATAGGTCGGAACGGATGAAATCACAAATACGTGCAGAGACCGAACAAAAACCTGCCCGTAAACGGTCGCCGGGCAAGGCCGGCAAGAAGGCAGGTGCGGACCGGAAGCCCGCAAACAAGAAGAAATCCGCGGCATCGCACCCCAGACTGGGGCAAGCCGTCACCGAGCATATTGTCGAGATCGTCAGCGATTCAGGCGAGGGGGCGCAACGTTGCGGCCAATCGCTGGCGGCGATCGCCGCGCGGACAGGCCTTGGCATATGGACTGTTGAGATTATTCCCGCCGAGATCCAGCCGCCCGCGCGCAGCGTCGCCGGCGCCAGTGGCAATCGTGTCCGGCTGGCGTCACGCCGGATCATGAACGGCGGCGACGAGGCCGATCTCGTGATCGCCTTTAACGAACAGGTCCTGCTGAGTCGTGTGCGCGCCAACGAACTTAAACCTGGCTGCATCATTCTTCTGGAGAGCAAATGGCGCGACGACCCCGATCCAGAAATCGCGGAGTCCTACGCGCGGGTCACCGAGGAGTTGACCGACAGCGGCTACCGGCTGCACGAAATACCGTTGGAAGACGAATGCATCAAATTCGTGCCGGACCCACGGCGCGGAAAGAACATGTTTGCGCTCGGTATTCTATGCAGCATCTACAGCCTTGATCTGGAACTGGCCCAGGCGCAGGTCCAGTTTGTATTCCGCAAGAAAGACGAAAAGATCATCGACATCAATCTCGATCTTCTGAAGGCGGGCTACGGGTGGGCGGAGGCCAATCTCGATCTGAGATACACGATCGCGTCTTCCAAACCGCTCAAACCGCAAGTCGTCATTAATGGCAGCGCCGCGCTTGCGCTCGGTGTCGTGGCGTCGGGCATGGAAGTTTGCGCGATGTATCCGATTACGCCCGCGACCTCCACCTCTCATTATCTGAGCGATATCTTCGAAAAGGTCGGATGTGTGGTCCATCAGGCCGAAGACGAAATATCCGCCTGCGCCTTCGCCATCGGCGCCTCCTATGCCGGCAAATGTGCTGTGACGGTCACCTCGGGACCGGGTCTGTCCCTGAAGCAGGAAACCATCGGCCTTGCGGTGATGGCGGAAATTCCGCTCGTCGTGGTCAATGTCCAGCGTGGCGGACCCAGCACCGGCCAGCCCACCAAGGCGGAACAGGGGGATCTCCTGGCCGCAATTTTCGGTGGCCATGGAGACGCGCCGAAGATCGTTCTGGCCGCCGCGACCATCGAGGACTGCTTCTACTCGGTCATCACCGCGCGCAAGATCGCCGAAACTTTCAACATGGTTGTCATAGTCCTGACCGACGCAAGCCTGGCGACGGCCCAACAACCGTTTCCGCGGCCCCGTTTCCGCGAGGAGTGGCTGGCGCCGCCAGTCGACCAGAGCGCGATTCCGGAGGGAGCGAAGCCCTATGACTGGGATCCCCGGACGGGGATGGCCCAGCGGTTCATCCCGGGACAGCCGAATGGCATGCATTGCCTTACCGGCCTGGCGCATGACCGCAACAGCCGCGTTGCCTATGACCCCGACGTCAATCAGGAAGGCATCCGCAATCGCAGCTTGAAACTGGCAGCTTTCCAGAGGACGCTGAAAACGCCCCCGGTGTATGGCGACGACGAGGGCGATCTCCTGTTGGTCGGTTGGGGCAGCACCAAGGGCGCGATCGAGGAAGCGGTCGAGCACATGCGGGCCGACGGAAAAGCGGTGTCTTCGCTACACCTCAAGTTCCTTCAGCCGATGGCCTCCGGCATCAAGGAGGTGCTGGACCGGTTCGGCAAGGTGATGACCATCGAGAACAACTGGTCCGACAATCTGGACGGCGACCTGATCGATGAGCATAACCGCCGTTATTCGAGCCTCGCCTTGCTGCTGCGCGCCCGGTACCTCGTCGATATTGACTGCTGGGGCGAAGCTCGCGGCCAGCCGATCAAGCCGGGCACGATCATCGACGTCATCCAGAAAAAGTTGCAATAGAGAGAGATCGGGTCAATGCACGAACCAAGAACCGATTGCCTGGTAAACCTGATCGACCAGGAATACGCGATCGGTGACTACCAGAGCGATATTTCGCCGCGGTGGTGCACCGGGTGCGGCGACAACAGCATCCTCACCGCCATCCAGCGGCTTTGTCGCGATGAACAACTGGCGCCCGAGAAAACGATGTTCGTTTCCGGGATCGGCTGCTCGAGCCGGCTGCCGCACTACATGAACGCTTACGGCTTTCACGGGCTGCACGGCCGGGCGTTGCCGGTCGCCGAAGGCATCAAGCTGCGGCGTCCCGATCTCCATGTCTTTGTCACCACGGGCGATGGCGACTGTTGCAGCATCGGCGCCGCGCACTGGATCCACGCGATTCGATACAACATGAACATGACCGTGCTGTTGCACGACAATCAGATTTATGGCCTCACCAAGATGCAGGCGTCGCCGACGTCGCCGCGTGGCCTGAAGAGCAACACCACCCCGCGCGGCACATATCTTGATCCTCTTAACCCGCTGACCGTCACGCTGGGTGTGTCGAACGTGTCGTTCGTGGCGCAGGCGGCCGACTGGATCCCCGAAGTGCTGTATGACATCGTATCGCAGGCGTTTCACCACAAGGGGTTTTCATTCGTGCGGGTGCTGCAGCGATGCCCCGAATTCCTGCCGCATATCTTCGATCCGTGGGTGCGCGACCCGGCGCTGACGCGGCTGCTGGTGCACCAGAAGGGACTGGCGCTGAACGCGGATATATCCAGGACCTACCGGAATCAGGAAATCCACGACCCGGGCGATATGAACCGTGCCCGCGAAATCGCATCGCTGACCGATGAGATCCCGGTCGGCATCCTGTACCGTAACAGCGACGTCCCCTGCTACGAGGATCTGCGTGAAGGCGAGCACCCGAACACGCCGGGACTGATTCGGACAGTACTTAATGAGGAATTCGATAAATTCACGATCTGGCCGGATGAGCAGCCGGATCAAACGCCAGCCGCCTGACATATGGGCGGCGCTGGCAGACAGATGGAAATGTGATCGGATGGCGCCATGGACGGCATATCTTTGGAATTGACGAGTCCGCGCCTGCTGGAATTGAATCCCGAAGATATCGGGGGCAATCCGAAAATGCAGACTCAGCGGCCGGCGTTGTTCGCCGGTTACGGCGATTTACGGCAACTTCGCTACGATTATCCGCTGGTCCTGATCGAAAATGACGGCGGCAGCATCTGCGTGCAGTCTCTGACGGGGGTTGTCGATGCCCTCATTCGCAAGGTCACGCCATCAGGCCCACAGGGCAAGGCGTTCCGCTGGCAGCTTCTGCATCTGGAGCAGAACATCCGTGACCTTGTCGCCGGTGGTACAAAAGGGCCGCTGTCGCAACTCTGGCGGAAGGCCGAGGCCGAGTTGCTCAAGTCCGGAGACGGTGACGGCCGCGAGGAACTGGTCGGAAATCTGGATCTGGCTCGCGAGATGCTCGAAGTCGACGGTACGGTCATCGACTGCGATGACAAGACGCCTGTACAGTTTCTCGTGCATGCGTGGAACACGATCCATGCGGGCCAGGCGAAGGCCTTCCGCAAGCGCGTGGACGGGTTGATCCTGAAGCTTTCGGATATTCTGAAGGCCGATTTCATAAAGTCGGACAAGGCGCGAAGCCCAGAAATCCTGAAATCCGCCGTCGGCGACACTTTCGAAACGGATTTCGACTTCGACGCGATGTCCCGGGTGCTGGTGGAAGGATCGCACAGCGACTTGTTAAGCGCCGACCGGCTGCAGCGGATCAGAGCCGTGCTCATGGTCCTCCAATCGCAGCGCTTCTATGGTCCGGGCCGGGCGTCCGGACCGCGGGTGAACGAGGTTGAGCCCTATTCCTTCATCTTCGACTGTTGTGCCGCCGCAATGGATGCATTCCGGGACCGCCTGCCGCAGATGGTGGATTTTATCGAGGCGGTCAGCATCGCCGAACTCGAAATCCAGAACAAATACAGGCCGGTGCTTCACGACCCGTTTTTCCAGCGGTTCGACGAAAGCGAGCTGACCGCGGGTGACCTGGCGCTCTTCCCGTCCTACCTCGTCTGTCTGCGCGACGGTCAGAGCGACGCCGCCGAAACGGTGCGGGCTCTCGAGGCCATCGCGTCCGGTTTCCCGGTGAAAGTGCTGATCCAGACCGACGATATTCTGGGGGATCCGTCGCCCGAGCCGCCACGCTCCTCGTTCGGTGGCGGCAGCGCACGGCTGGCCGCGATGGCCCTTGGCGTCAACAACGCCTATGTGTTCCAGACGGCAAGCGCCAGCCTTTGTCGGCTGCAGGAGCGGGTGCTCAAGGGCCTGGTCTATGACGGCCCGGCACTGTTCAGCATTTTCTCCGGCGCGACCAGGACGGTATCCGGCGTGTCACCTTACCTTCTGGCGGCGACGGCCACCGAATCCCGGACTTTCCCCTCCTTCACATACGACCCCGCGGCCGGCCCGGATTGGGCGTCGCGCTTCGATATAGGTGATAATCCGCAGGCGGAGTCGGCCTGGGTGGTCCATACGCTGTCCTACGAGGACGAAGACCACCAACGGATCACCCATACCAGCGCGCTCACGCATGTGGACTTCGCCGTTTGCGATTCCCGTTACGAGAAGCACTGGGTTCCGACCAGCCGGAGCAGATGGATGGACACCATGGTTCCGGTTGGCGACTGGCTGCCAGGCGACCGCGGCGCCGCCTCCGACGCGGTTCCCTATGTCTGGACGGTGGACAGCAGTGGCCGTCTTCGGCGCACTGTCGTCGATGACCGGATGATCGACAGCGCGCGCCGCTGCGCCGAGACATGGCGCAGCCTACAGGAACTGGGGGGCATCGATAACTCCCATGCGAGGCTGCAGCTTGACGCGGCGCGAAAGGACTGGGAGCAAGAGGAAGAACGTGAACGAGAGGCACTGGACAGCGCCGACGATTCGACGCCGACCGCAGATATTCCGGTGGCGACGGTCCAGCCCGAACCCGAAGCGGTCTTGGCCGAGCCCGAAACGATTTCGACGGACGACGCGCATATCGAGACGTCACGCTGTACGACCTGTAACGAATGTACGCAGATCAACAACAAGATGTTCGTCTATAACGAAAACAAGCAGGCCTACATAGCGGACCCGGACGCCGGGACCTACCGACAGATGATCGATGCGGCGGAGAGCTGCCAGGTCAGCATCATCCATCCCGGCAAACCCCGCAATCCGGATGAGCCAAATCTCGAAGAGCTGATCGCGCGGGCCGAGTCCTTCAACTGATACCAAGGAGCATTAATAAAGACTCATTTGATGGGGTTTCGCGGCCCGCCGGGCAGGCGCGGTCCGCGGCGCGATGCACCCG
>JADFVY010000009.1 GCA_015222795.1 Pseudomonadota bacterium
TATGAAACCGAAAACTACATTGTCCGGTCGTTGACGCCGAACGACATCACCGAGGATTACGTATCCTGGTGGTCGGACGCCGAGGTCATGGAGGGCGTGGCGCGGCCACTGACGGAGATTCCGAAGGCGCAACACCAGCAGCGCGTCGTAAAGCAGTTCGACAATCGCAAGAACTTCCATCTTGGCGTCTACGACAAGAAGATAAACCTGCTGGTCGGTTTCATAACGATATTCGCCAATTTCTTC
Organism: Pseudomonadota bacterium; assembly: GCA_015222795.1. Lineage (GTDB taxonomy): Bacteria > Pseudomonadota > Alphaproteobacteria > UBA8366 > JADFVY01 > JADFVY01. The sequence goes on from JADFVY010000009.1 coordinate 247, forward strand.
CACAAGACCGCGACGAGTAACACCATCATCGGCAATCGTTCCTACTGGGGGCGCGGCCTTGTGCTGGAGTGCCGGGGGCCGGCGATCGACTTCATGTTCAACGAATTGCGCGTGGACAAAGTTCAGGGCAAGCCGATCGCCCGTAACGCGCCGTCGGTCTTCAATTACAAGGCGCAGGGCTTCAAGACCGAGGGGCTGCTGCGCAAGGAATGGCGCTACGAAGACGGCAGGCGCGTCGATGTCGCCGTATTCGGCCTGTTCAAGGACGAATGGGAAGCCCACAAGGCGAAACTGAAGGGTAAATCATGAGCGACGCAATGAACCAGGCCCGCGGCCTGCTAGGACAGGCACTCGAGGTCGGGGCCGATTCGTTGCCCGACGATGCGTCGATGAACTCCACCGAGGCGTGGGATAGTCTGGCGCATATCCGCGTCATCGCGGCAATCGAGGATCATCTGGGGGGCGAACTGGATACGATGGAGATTCTCGAAATCGAGCAACTCTCCGATATAGCCGCAATTCTGGAGCGCCACGCGGCCGCTGCCTGAATTTTACTCCCTGATCAACTCGTACAGCGCCACGGCCGCTGCGTTTGAAATGTTCAGGCTGGCGATAGGCGGCCGGGTGGGCAGGCGAACCAGAAGATCGCAATGTTCACGGGTCAGGCGGCGTAGTCCCTTGCCCTCGGCGCCAAGCACGAGCGCGGTGCGGTCCGGCGGGGTAATTCCGGCCAGTGTCTGTTCGGCCTCGCCATCCAGCCCGATCATCCAGAAGCCGGCCCGCTGCAACGTATCGAGCGTGCGCGCCAGATTGGTCACCGCGACCAGCGGAACCACCTCCAGCGCTCCGCTGGCCGACTTTGCGACGATTCCGGTCGCGCCGGGCGTGCCGCGTTCGGTCTGCACCACCGCCAGCGCGCCGAAGGCCGCGGCGCTGCGCAGAACCGCGCCGATGTTATGCGGGTCGGACACCTGGTCCAGGACAACGATCACCGCGCGCTCGCCGGCCCCGGCAATAACGTCTTCCAGGGCCGGCTGGTCCAGCGGATCGGCTAACAGGGCGGCGCCCTGATGCACGGCGCCCGGCGGAAGCGCCGAGTCGATTGCCTGCCGCTCGACTTTTTCAGGCCGCGATTGCGGGCAGGCTCGCCGCAGCTTTTCCGCGCCCTCGGTCGTGGCAATCAGGCGATGGATTATTCGGGCCGGATTTTCCAGCGCCGCCGACACCGCGTGCAGGCCGTATATCCAAACCGACTCGCGGGACGCCGGGGCGCGTGACTCTTCGTCGCGGTCCTGGCGAATCCGCCGCCGCGGGTGTTTTGCTGTTGGCTTGTTCCTTGACATTGCCGTCCTTAATATTACGTTTGATGCTGGTTCCACAAGCAGCGTCATCCCGTGCGGATGCAGATATAATTTCCTCTTTGCGGGGATTGGCGCGTTTATAGCAGCATTTGAAGTTGACAAGCGGCCATAAATGACCATACATCCCCCCCGTCGCAGCGGTGCGCGTACGGGCACACCGATGTTTTGGCACGCAGTATCCGGAGGGGTGCCCGAGTGGTTAAAGGGGACGGGCTGTAAACCCGTTGGCTATGCCTACGTTGGTTCAAATCCAA
>JADFVY010000072.1 GCA_015222795.1 Pseudomonadota bacterium
CGGGTGCATCGCGCCGCGGACCGCGCCTGCCCGGCGGGCCGCGAAACCCCATCAAATGAGTCTTTATTAATGCTCCTTGGTATAATACGCCCCCGGGCGCCAGGCAAAATAAAACGGCCCGGCCTTGGGGGGCCGGACCGAATTGTGGGGAAGCGGTATTATTATTCAGTTACACTTGGCGTCACGGCGCCTGCAGATGCCATGGCGCCAAAGCGCCGCAGCCAAAATATGGCATAAGTTATTCCATCGTACAAACAAAAAATTAACCATAAGTGTTAATGATTTTTTTCTCTATATCTCCTGGAATTTCTCACGCAGTACATATTTTTGTACTTTCCCAGTCGAAGTCTTTGGCAATAAACCGAAAATGACGGTTTTCGGGCATTTGAAATGGGCCATATTTTCTCTGCAGAAGGCGATGATTTCCTCTTCCGTGGCCGCCGTGTTTTCTTTCAAAGTCACGAAAGCGCAGGGCGTTTCACCCCATTTTTCGTCCGGCCTCGCCACCACGGCGGCCTCCAGCACGGCCGGATGCCGGTACAATACTCCCTCGATCTCAATGGTCGAGATATTCTCGCCGCCAGAGATAATAATGTCCTTGGCGCGGTCGCGCACCTCGATATAGCCGTTCGGGTGCATCACCCCCAGATCGCCACTGTGGAACCAGCCGCCGCGGAATGCCTGCTCGGTCGCCTTGGGGTTTTTCAGATATCCCTTCATCACGATATTGCCGCGCAGAAAAACCTCGCCCATGGTCTCGCCGTCGCGCGGCACCGGCGCAAGCGTATTCGGGTCGGCCACCATCAGATCCTCCAGCACCGTATAGCCGACACCCTGGCGCGATTTCAGCGCCGCCTGCTCCTCGACGGGCAGCATGCTCCATTCCTCTTGCCAGGCGCAGACTGTCGCCGGGCCGTAAACCTCGGTCAGCCCGTAGACATGGGTGACATCGAAACCTTGCTCCTCCATGCGCTGTAGCACCGCGGCCGGCGGCGGGGCGGCGGCGGTCATCACCTCCACCTTGTGGGGCAGGGGAGCGCCCCGCTCCTCGTCGGTGGCGTTGACCACCATGTTGAGCACGATCGGCGCGCCGCAGAAGCGGGTAACGCCGGCCCCGTGGATCGCGGCGAAGATATTGCCCGCCGTCACCTTGCGCAGGCAGACACTGGTTCCGGCCACCGCGGCCAGCGTCCAGGGGAAGCACCAGCCGTTGCAATGGAACATCGGCAGGGTCCACAGATAAACCGGATGCGGCGGCAGATTCCAGGTCAGGATATTGCCGAGCGCCAGCATATAGGCCCCGCGATGGTGATAAACCACGCCCTTGGGGTCGCCCGTCGTGCCCGATGTGTAGCTCAGCGAGATCGAATCCCATTCGTCGGCCGGTGGCGACCAGTCGAATTCGGGGTCGCCGGCCTCGATGAATTCTTCGTACTCCATCTCGCCCAGGAACTCACCCTCGTCGACCGCCGCGTCGTCGATGTCGATAACCAGGGGTTTCGCCTCGCACAGGGACAGCGCCTCTTTCACGATCGGGGCGAACTCCCGGTCGGTCAGCAATACCTTGGCCTCGCCATGATCCAGGATGAAGGCCACGGTCGCCGCATCCAGCCGCGTATTGATGGCGTTCAGTACGGCGCCGGTCATCGGCACGCCGAAATGGGCCTCGAAAATGGCCGGCACATTGGCCGCCATTACCGCCACGGTGTCGTCCTTGCCGACCCCGCGCCGTGACAGCGCGCTCGCCAGGCGCCGACAGCGCGCGTAGCTCTCGGCCCAGGTGAAGCTCCGGCTGCCATGGATCACCGCCGTGCGGTCCGGATAGACCGACGCCGCGCGGCGAATAAGGCTCAGCGGCGTGAGCGGCGTGAAGTTGGCGTCGTTGCGGCCCAGATTTTCGTTATATGCGCTGGTGGCCATGTTCCGATTTTCCCCTGCCCTGGATAGGATTGTCTCGATTTCCCCATAATGGCCGCAGGCAGGGGGGCACGGCAAGCGCCTCTTGGCGCCCGCCGCGGTAAAATTTGTCTCTTTGCCCCGGTTAAGCCGAGGTTGTCGGCATTACTGCGCCGCGCAGGGATTGCACGGATTTTCCGCCGCGCAAGGGTTACACGGATTTTCCGCCGCGCAAGGGTTGCACGGGTTTGCCGCCGCGCAGGGGTTGCA
>JADFVY010000527.1 GCA_015222795.1 Pseudomonadota bacterium
ATCGCCGACCTTGTATATCGTGGTCCTGAGACCGAGGATCGTATTCGCCATTCGGGTTCTCCCTTGCCGCGCGGTTTAACAGGTCTGTTCGCCGGTTATAGACATCATGGAACAAAAAGGCAACAAAATGGTGCCCGTTTGATTTCAATTGAGCGGATGCCCGCCTCCGCATACCATCCCGAGAGACAGGCCGTTTACAACAAATCGGACCCACCGGCCGCGGGCTGGAGGCGGCCGAAACAGGGAGGTCGGGTTTTGACGCGCAAACAGGACGATACGGCGAACCCGAACCAGCGGAACGATCCGCTTTTGCAGCCGTTCCGGCTCAAACATCTAACGCTGCGCAACAGGGTGATGAGCACCAGTCACGCATGCGGGCTGGACGTGGACGGGTATCCGCAAGAGCGCTATCAGACATATCATGAGGAGAAAGCCAGGGGCGGCATCGCGCTGACGATGTTTGGCGGGTCGTCCAACGTGGCGCCGGATTCGCCCTCGGTCTTTCAGCAGCTTTATGTAGGCGACGATGGCGTCATCCCCCATCTGCAACGGTTTTCCGAACGCATCCATGGGGCTGGCGCGGCGCTGATGTGCCAGATCACCCATCTCGGCCGGCGTGGCGACCCGCATGCGGATAACTGGCTGCCGACCATCGCCCCGTCGCCGATCCGCGAAACCCTTCACAGAAGCTTTCCCAAGGAGATGGACCGGCACGACATAGCGCGCGTGGTGAAGGCCTACGGGGCCGCCGCGCTGCGCTGCAGGGAAGGCGGCCTGGACGGTATCGAGACGCTGGCCAGTTCGCACCTCATCGGCCAGTTCCTGTCGCCGTTCACCAACCAGCGAACCGATGAATATGGCGGCTCGGTCGAAAACCGCTGCCGGTTCGGCCTGATGGTCCAGGATGAAATTCGCCGCCAGGTGGGGGTGGATTTCATCGTCGGCCTTCGTTTTGGGGTCGACGAAGGGGAGGGCGGCATGCCGTTCGACGAATGCGTCGAAATCGCCCGGATATTCGAGGGCGCGGGAAATATCGATTTCTTCAATGCGATCCATGGCCGAATGGATACCGAGCGTGGCCTGGCGGTCGATAACATGCCGGGCATGGCCTCGCCGATCGCGCCGTGGCTCACCGCGGTGGGCGCCTTCAAGCGCGAGGTCAACCTGCCGATCTTCCACGCCGCCCGCATCGCCGATATCGCCACCGCCAGATATGCGATCAGCGAGGGCTTGCTCGACATGGTCGCCATGACCCGCGCGCATATCGCCGATCCGCACATCGTCAACAAACTGGCCCGGGGCGAGGAAGAGCGCATCCGGCCCTGCGTCGGCGCCACCCACTGCATGTCGCCGGCGCGGCCGCGCTGCCTGCATAACGCCTCGACCGGGCAGGAGGCCGCGTTGCCGCACATCGTCGCGCGCTCGGAACGGGCCGGCATGAAATTGGTCGTCGTGGGCGGCGGCCCGGCCGGGCTGGAGGCCGCAAGGGTCGGATGCGAACGCGGGCACAAGGTCGTCCTGATCGAGGCCGCGGCGGCGCTCGGCGGCCAGGTGCTGATCGGCACGGCCGCTTCATGGCGCAAGGATCTCATCGGTATTGTCGACTGGCGCGTGGCCGAACTGGAACGGCTCGGCGCGGAAATCCGGCTCAATACCTATGCCGAGGCCGACGACGTTATCGCCGAGGCCCCGGACGTGGTGATCGTGGCCACCGGCGGAATCCCGGACCTGGACTGGATCGACGGGGCGGAACATTGCACAAGCGCGTGGGATGTCCTGACTGGAAACGCCGCCCTCGGCGACAGCATAATCGTCTATGACGGCACCGGCCGGCATCCGGCCCCGACCTGCGCGGAGTATGCGGCGCGCGCGGGCAAGCAGGTCACTCTGGTTACCATCGACGGCTTTCCCTGCGCCGAGCTGACCTACGCCGAACGCGCGATATGGAAACGGGAACTATACAGCCACGGCATCGCGGTAACCTGCGATCACCGGCTGGCGAAAGTCCGGCGGTCGGGCAACAAGCTGGCTGTTGGATTCGTCAACGAAGCGACCGGTGAGGCCCTTGAGCAAACCGCCGATCAGCTCATCGTCGAGCATGGGACAATGCCGGCCGACGAGTTATATCGCTCGCTGCGCGCCCTGTCGGTCAATGACGGCGTGACCGATATCGACGCGCTGCTGGCGGGCCGACCTCAACCGAGAGACCTGAACCCGGACGGCAAGTTCGAATTGCACCGCATCGGCGACGCGGTCGCCAGCCGCAACATTCATTCCGCCATACTGGACGCAATGCGGATCTGCTCGGCGCTGTAGTTGGGCCGCCACCCCCGGATTGGTCGGCGCCGGCTTGTCCCCGGCAAGTCTCTCTTTGCCGCGGTGGCGCGACAGGACCCCGCGGCGCGTCCACAACAGCTACCCTTCCCGTCAAAATCCGATGGTAGACCCGGATACTCTCGACAGCGGAGTCTGTCGGGTGAACCCGCGGATGGCAAAATACATCGTTGGAGCACTCGATTGCAGCGCGGAGGTGGAAAAATTGGCGAGGCAAGAGGCATGTCTGTTTTTGGGCCGATAGCGGAAGATTCTTGCGATACGTCAGTACCGCCGCTTGTAGCCAACAGCGGACATCATTATTCTCGATGGCCAATATCCGTTCTGTGGGGAAAAATTGTACTAAAACCGAGGCTCCGTATCATACCTCGTCCAGCGCATACAATTCCCGTCGCATGATCTTGCCTGTGCTGGTCTAGGGTACGTCCGCCACAAACTGGACTTTTCTCGGGCATTTGTAAGCCGCCAGCTTCTCGCGGCAGAAGGTAATTATTTCCTGCTCGTCGCCGGTTTCGCCTTCCTTTAGAACTACATAAGCCTTGGCGATCTCGCCCTTTAACTCGTCCTCCTGTTTACCGACGGCGGCCAGGGCGACGGCGGGGTGGCCCGCGAGGACGCGCTCGATTTCGGCGGGGTAGACATTATAGCCGCCGGTCAGGATCATATCCTTTTTGCGGTCGACCATATAGACACGGCCGTCCTCGTCCATGGTGCCGAGATCACCGGTGTGCAGCCAGCCGTCCGGCTCAAGCGTCTCACGGGTTTTCTCGTCATCTCCAAAATAGCCCATCATGACAATGGGTCCGCGCACCATTAGCTCACCTACCTCGCCGCGTGGCATCGTATTGGCAGCATCCTCGGCATCTGCGATGCGCAGTTCTGTGTAGGCTAGGGCCTGTGGACATTTACCTTGCGGCGATGATGGCCGCGACGAGATTCAGGTTGGCGGCATAACTTGTGTCTGTCTTGTC
>JADFVY010000528.1 GCA_015222795.1 Pseudomonadota bacterium
CAGGAAACTGCCGGCTGAGAAGTTGAACGCGCTGCTGGCGGCGTTGAAGGTGAGGTAACCCGAACCGTCATTTCCGCATGATCGGAACGGCGACGACCGCCGCAACGCCGGCCATGCCCGCCGCCAACAGAAAGGGGTAGTGCAGATCGAGGCTTCCCACCGCGCCGGCCAGCGCGGCACCCAGCGCGCCAACCCCGTCCAGCAGCATGAAGGCAAGGCCAAGTGTTGTCGCTTCGCGCCGTTCGCCGAATTCGATCGCCGAGGCCAGGACCGAGGACCGAATGCCGTAAAGTGCGGCCACGGCGGCGATCAGGGCCAGGAAGGCCGCGCCCAGCGTCGCGCTCCAGGCAACAGCCAGACAGGCCAGCCCCGCGGCCACGGTGCCGGCAATGAACACCGGTTTGCGGCCGGTGGTGTCGGACAGGCGGCCAACAAGCGGTTGGACAAGAGCGCCGGCCAGCACCATCGAGGAAAAAACGGCTCCGGCCTGCACCAACGACAGGCCGTGGACCCGCTGCAGGAAAAGCGGCGTCATGGCGAGGATCGCCAGCAACGACATGTTGTAGACACTGACCATAGTGATCACGCCCAGCCCGCGCGGTACCCGCCAGATGTTCCAGAGCGCCCGCAAATCGGCCAGTGAGATCGCGTGGTGCGGGGACGGCGGAACGTAGTTGGCGATGCGGAAAAAGGCGATGCCCATCAGGATCGCGGGAATAGTGGATATCTGCATGGCCACCCGCCAATCGAACCAGACCAACAGAAAGCCGATGCCGAGCGGCGCTAGCACCTCGGCGAACGTGCCGGTCATGGCGTGTATACCCAGCGCATGGGCGCGCCGTGTCGGCAGGCTTTGCGCCAGCACGCCGGTGGCGATCGGATGCCAAGCGGCGTCGCCGATGCCGGCGATCGCGAGCATCAGGGCCAGGGTCCAGAATCCCGGCGCGAAAGAGGCAGCCAGGTAGCCGGCGGCCACCCACCAGAAGGTGCCCAGCAGCAACCGGCCGCGATTCGCTACGCGGTCCGCCAGCACGCCGGCCGGTAGGTAACCCAGCGCAGCGCCGACATGAGCAATGGTGATTAGCAGGCCGACCTCGGCCGGTGACAGATCCATGGCCGCGGCGATCGCCGGCGCGACGATCCAGATCGTGCTCGGCGCCCAGTCATTCGCCAGATGGCCTAGCGAAAACCAGGCCAGAAGCCTGCGATGGCTGGGGGTATCGCCGCTCATGCCAGATCGCCCTCAGGATATGCCCCGCCCGCCCGGCGGTGGACGCAAGTTAACAGAAGCGGGCCTGGTATGCGGCGCCCGAAACCTACAAAATAAACTTGCTCAGATCCGATTCCTTGGCCAAATCCTCGACTTGTTCGCGGACGTACGCGGCGTCGATGGCGATGGTTTCGCCGCCGCGGTCGGTGGCGGTGAAGCTTATTTCCTCGAGCAGGCGCTCCAACACGGTGTGCAGGCGCCGGGCGCCGATATTTTCGACGCGGGAATTGACCTCCGCCGACAGAAAGGCGATTTCGTCGATGGAGTCGTCGGTGAAGTCCAGGGTCACGTTCTCGGCCCCCATTAACGCCACATACTGTTTAATCAGGCTGTTTTCCGGTTCTTTCAGAATCCGCACGAAATCTTCACCCTTAAGCGCCTGTAACTCAACCCGAATCGGCAGGCGGCCTTGAAGTTCCGGTAACAGGTCGGACGGCTTGGCCTGATGAAAGGCGCCCGAGGCGATGAACAGGATATGGTCGGTCTTGACCGGCCCGTGTTTGGTGGAGACCGTGGTGCCCTCGATCAGCGGCAGCAGGTCGCGCTGAACGCCCTCGCGGCTGACATCGGCGCCGCCGCGCTCGCTTCGTGCGGTGATCTTGTCGATCTCATCCAGAAAGACGATGCCGTTCTGCTCCACCGCGTCCAACGCGCTGCGTACCACCGTTTCGTCGTCCAGCAATTTGTCGCATTCTTCGGCGATCAATACCTTGTAGGATATCAACACCGACATGCGGCGCGGTTTGGTTCGGCCACCCACCATCTTGCCCAGCATGTCGTTCAGATTCAGCATGCCCATCTGGGCGCCGGGCATGCCGGGAATATCGAAGGCCGGCATGCCGCCGCCCGTATCCTGGACGTCGATTTCAATTTCCTTGTCATCCAGCTCGCCCTCGCGCAGCCTTTTGCGGAAGCTCTGGCGCGTCGATGCGCTGGCGCCCTGGCCGACCAGCGCGTCCAGAACCCGCTCCTCGGCCGCCAATTCCGCCTTCGCTTGCACCTGTTTGCGCAAGGTTTCGCGGGTCATGTGGATGGAAGTCTCGGCCAGATCCCGAACTATCTGCTCCACATCGCGGCCGACATAGCCGACCTCGGTGAATTTGGTGGCCTCCACCTTGACGAAGGGTGCGTTGGCCAGCCGCGCCAGCCGCCGGGCGATCTCGGTCTTGCCGACGCCGGTCGGGCCGATCATCAGGATGTTCTTGGGCAGCACTTCCTCGCGCATCTCCTCGGGCAGCTGCTGGCGGCGCCAGCGGTTACGCAGGGCGATGGCGACGGCGCGCTTGGCATCGTTCTGGCCGATGATATAGCGGTCAAGTTCGGAGACGATCTCGCGGGGGCTGAAAGCGGTCATAATTTCTCGACTGTAATGTTTTCATTGGTATACACGCAGATCTCGGCGGCGACCTTCATCGCGCGCCGGGCGATGTCCTCGGGCTCCAGCCCATCGACGGTGGATAGCGCCCGCGCCGCAGCCAGCGCAAAAGAGCCGCCGGAACCGATGCCGATCAATCCGTCCTCGGGCTCCAGCACGTCGCCGGTGCCGGTGACGACAAGCGACACCTTCTTGTCGGCCACCGCCATCATGGCCTCCAGCCGGCGCAGGTAGCGGTCGGTGCGCCAGTCCTTGGCCAGCTCGACGCAGGCCCGGGTCAATTGTCCGGGATGCTGCTCCAGCTTGGCTTCCAGCCGCTCGAACAGGGTGAAGGCGTCTGCGGTGGCCCCGGCGAACCCGACGATCACGCCGCCATCGCCCAGCGGGCGCACCTTGCGGGCGTTGGACTTGATCACGGTCTGGCCCAGGGTAACCTGGCCATCCCCGGCGATCACGACGGTATCGCCCATGCGCACGGACAAAATCGTGGTGCCGTGCCAAACACTGTTATCGGACATAAATAAAACTCGCTGAATACCTTTTAGACGAACCCTGGCTAGGCCCGCGAACCTACCCCATGTGGCCCTTTCGCGCCAGTAATCAAGAGATGCTCCGCCATGCTGGCTATCGACGCGCGCGGATGTTAAAAGAGCGCCGCATTTCAAGGGAATTGGAGATTGCCATGCGGCAAGCCAGCATCGAGCGCAATACGCGCGAAACGCAGATCTCGGTCACCGTCGATCTCGACGGGACGGGCCGTTACGACGTGGCCACGGGGATCGGTTTTCTGGACCATATGCTGGAACAGCTATCGCGCCATAGCCTGATCGACATTACGGTCCGGGCTCAGGGCGACCTGCATATCGATTTCCACCACACGACCGAGGATACCGGCATCGCCATCGGCCAGGCCGTGGCGCAGGCACTGGGCGACCGCAAGGGCATCACGCGCTACGGCAGCGCGCTGATTCCGATGGACGAGACCCTGACCCGCGTGGCGCTGGATTGTTCCAACCGGCCCTGGCTGGTCTGGAACGTCGCCTTCACGCAGCCCAAGTTGGGCGATTTCGATACCGAACTGTTTCGTGAATGGTTCGGGGCCTTTTCCCAGAATGCCGGGCTGACGCTGCATGTTGAATGCCTGTATGGGGTGAGCAACCATCATATCGTCGAGTCCTGCTACAAGGCGCTGGCCCGCGCGCTGCGCCAGGCGGTCGAGATCGACCCGCGCCAAGCGGACGCTGTTCCCTCGACCAAGGGCGTGTTGGGCGGCGGTTCGGCATGACCGTCGCCATTGTCGACTACGGGTCGGGCAATCTGCACTCGGCCGCAAAAGCGTTCGAGCGCATGGCGGATGAACCGGTGCTGGTCACCGCCGACCCGGCCGCGGTGGCAACGGCGGACCGCATTGTGCTGCCCGGCGTCGGCGCCTTCGGCGATTGCTGGGGCGGGCTCAATGCGTTGGAAGGCATGGTCGAGGCGCTGGAGGAGGCGGTGGTCCGGGGCGGACGGCCGTTTCTGGGTATCTGCATTGGCATGCAGCTTATGGCCACGCGCGGGCTGGAACATGGCGAATTTTCCGGCCTGGGCTGGATTGCCGGCGAGGTGACGCAGCTTAAGCCCGCCGACCCGGCGCTGAAGGTGCCGCATATGGGATGGAACGATCTGACGGTAGAGCATGCGCATCCGGTCCTCGATTCGCTGCCCGAGGGTGCCCATATGTATTTCGTGCATAGCTATCAGTTCATCACGCAAAACCCGGCCCATGTGCTGGCGACCACCGATTACGGCGGGCCGGTTACTGCCGTGATTGGCCGCGACAACATGATCGGCAGCCAGTTTCACCCCGAGAAAAGCCAGGAGTCGGGCCTCGCTTTTATCGAGGCTTTCCTGCGGTGGCGACCATGACCGAAAATGCGCAGACAACCGTCAGAATCGCCGAGTCGCTGGATAATCGAGAGATGGATGAACTTTGCGACGCGACTGCGTCAGCCGTCGAGGATGGCGGTGGATTCGGCTGGCTGACTCCGCCCCCGCGCCAGGTTATGGAGACATATTACAGCGGCGTCGTGCTGGTTCCCGGCCGAACGCTATTCCTGGGACTGCTCGACGGGATGATCGCCGGCTCTGCCCAGCTCCTCGCGCCGACCCGCAACAACGAGGCACAGGCCGCCGCCTGTAATCTGGTCAGCGCCTTTGTCGCTCCCTGGGCGCGCGGCCACGGGCTTGCCCGCACGCTGACAGAGGCGGTAGAGAAGCAAGCCCGCCAAGAAGGTTTCGGGATGATCAATCTGGATGTTCGCGAAAGCCAGGCGGCAGCCATACATGTGTACGAAAGCATGGATTATGTACAATGGGGGGCGCATCCGCTTTATGCCCGGCTGGCAGACGGAACCATCGTCCCCGGCCGGTTTTATTACAAGGTTCTGATAGGAGAGGCCCCCGAAGCAGCGGGCGCCGAGCAAGGCGAATGATACTTTATCCGGCGATCGATCTAAAGGAAGGTCACTGTGTGCGGCTGATCCAGGGCGACATGGAACAGGCGACCGTGTTTAACGACGATCCGGCCGCGCAGGCCGCCAGCTTCGCGGATGCCGGCGCTTCATGGCTGCATCTGGTGGATCTCGATGGCGCTTTTGCCGGCAAACCGATGAACGCCAGGGCCGTCGAGGCGATCGTGAACGAGGTCGATATACCGGTCCAATTAGGTGGCGGCATCCGAAATCTGGAAACCATCGAAAATTGGCTCAGCCGTGGCGTGATGCGGGTGATCCTCGGCACTGTGGCGGTTAAGGATCCCGATCTCGTGAACCAGGCCTGCCGTAAATTTCCCGGCCATATCGCCGTTGGCATCGACGCGCGTGGCGGACGCGTGGCGGTGGAAGGTTGGGCCGAGGAGACGGATATTCAGGCCGTTGACCTCGCCCGAAAATTCGCCGATGCCGGGGTGGAAGCTATCATCTATACCGACATCGACCGGGACGGCGTGCTGCAGGGCGCGAATATCCCGGCGACCGCCGAACTGGCCCGGGCGGTCTCGATTCCGGTTATCGCGTCGGGGGGCGTCTCGTCGCTGACCGATATCCGCGCGCTGATCGCGGAAAAAAAGATCGCCGGAGCAATCATAGGCCGGGCACTCTATGACGGCCGGATCGATTTGGCGGAAGCGTTGAAGCTATGCTGAAAATCCGCGTTATCCCATGTCTGGACGTCAAGGATGGCCGTGTCGTCAAGGGTGTAAATTTCGTGAATCTGGTCGATGCCGGGGATCCGGTGGAGCAGGCACGGGTTTATGACGCCGCCGGCGCCGACGAGCTAACCTTCCTGGATATCACGGCCTCGTCTGATAATCGCGACACCATCCTCGACATTGCCGCCAGCACCGCCGAACAATGCTTCATGCCGCTCACCATCGGCGGCGGCGTGCGCACGACCGATGATATCCGTAAACTGCTGTTGGCGGGCGCCGACAAGGCATCGATCATGACGGCGGCGGTGAAGCGCCCGGAATTCGTATCCGAGGCCGCCGAGCGTTTCGGCTCGCAATGCATTGTGGTGGCGATCGACGCGCGGCGCTCAGGTCCCGGTAAATGGGAGGTTTTCACCCATGGCGGACGCGAACCCACCGGCATCGACGCCGTGGAATGGGCCAAGCGCATGGCGGCGTCGGGCGCCGGCGAAATCCTCCTGACCTCTATGGACCGGGACGGCACCAAGGAAGGCTTCGATTGCGAACTGACCCGCGCCATCGCTGATTCCGTGACCATCCCGGTTATTGCTTCAGGCGGCGTTGGCACGCTGGATCATCTGGTCGAGGGCGTGCGCGAGGGCCATGCCTCGGCCGTGCTGGCGGCCTCGATCTTCCATTTCGGCGAATACTCGATCGGGCAGGCCAAGGAATATATGGCCGGCGCCGGCATCCCGGTGCGGCTTGACGGCTGACACAGACCACAAGGCAGACTTTATGAGTGAGATCGACGCAACTATTCTCGACCGACTGTTTGCGGTCATCGAATCCCGCAAGGGCGCTGACCCGTCCTCGTCCTGGACGGCGAAGCTGCTGGCCGGGGGGCCGGAGGCGGCCGCCAAGAAGGTCGGTGAGGAGTCGGTGGAAACCGTCATTGCCGCCCTGACGCAGGATGGTGATGCGCTGGCCAATGAGAGCGCCGACCTGCTTTATCACCTGCTGGTCCTGTGGGCGGCCAAGGGAATTGCGCCGGAAGATGTGTGGCGCGCGCTGCAGGCGCGCGAGGGCACATCCGGCATCGAAGAGAAGGCATCGCGAAACTAAGGGGTAATCAATGGCATACGACGAGAACAACATTTTCGCGAAGATCATCCGTGGGGAAATCTCCTGCAACAAGGCCTATGAGGACGATTACGCCCTGGCCTTCCACGACATCAATCCGCAGACACCCACCCACGTGCTGGTGATCCCCAAGGGGCCCTACGTTTCATCCGACGATTTCACCGAAAAGGCCTCGGACGCGGAAATCGCCGGATTTATGCGCGCCGTGGGCAAGGTGGCCCGCGATCTGGGCGCGGTGGCAGATGGTTATCGCATGCTCTCGAACCACGGCCGCGACGCGCATCAGGAAGTCCCGCATTTCCATATCCATATCTTCGCCGGGAAAAATTTGGGGCGGATGATCAAGCCGGCGGATTAATCGGCGGCGATACCGGGTCAGGGTAGTTTCGCTCTCAGCGCCCGCACCTCTTCGCGCAGCGCGCGAACCTCGGACAGCAGTATCGCATTGTCGGCGTGGGTCGATCCGGTGATTTCGGCAATTTCTGCTTGCTGCTCCGCATCTTGTTGTTCGCCCATTGCGTTGACAATAATAGCGATAAACAAATTCAGTATCGCGAAAGACGTCATCAAAATGAAGGGCAGGAAGAAGGCCCAGACATAGGGGTTCGCCTCCATCATCGGGCGCACTACATCGGTGGACCAACCATCCAATGTCATTACTTGGAACAGCGTGAACATCGAACGCCCCAGCGTGCCGAAGGCCTCCGGCGCGGCATCGGCGTAAAGCTTTGTCCCCATTACCGCGAAGACATAGAACACCAGGAAAAGCAGGGCCACCACTGAACTGATGCCAGGGATCGAGGCCAGTAATCCCTCGATCACGCGCCGCATGGCCGGCACGGTCGAGGCCAGCCGCAAAACGCGCAGCACGCGCAACGAACGCAGCACGGACAGCGGGCCGGTCACCGGCAATAGCGATATGCCGATAACGGCAAAATCGAACAGGTTCCAGGGGTCGCGGAAAAAACTGGTCCTGTAGACGGCAAGTTTGACGGCGATCTCCGCGACGAAAATCCACAAAATGGCGTTATCGACCGCGATCAACAGCGGTCCCATTGTCGCCATCAAGGCGGCCGAGGTCTGCATGCCCAACGTGATCGCGTTGATGGCGATCAGCAGGGTCAGCGACCGCTGGAATCCGCGCGATTCGATGATTGCCCGAAGGCGCACATTCATGCCTGGTGCGGCTTTGTTCATTTTGGCTGGCCCCGGACCTCTCGAACGCAGCGCCGGAATCGGCGTGCGTCATCGGTTGCTTGCCGTCACAGACTGCGCCGGCCGGGGTTATTATTTTCTTAAAAAATGCCCAGGTTTCGGGCGTGTAATGCCAGCTACCAGGGAACCTCGATATGCTGGCGATATGCATCGCGCCCGCGCAGGCGCTCGTGCCAGGCCATTACGTTCGGCAGGGCCGGGCGGCCAGGGACGTCCATTTTGTAATAGCGGTAGAGTGTCGCGCCGGCCGAGATGTCGCCAAACGTGAACTGGTCGCCGGCGATGAAGGAACGGCCTTCCAACTGCACCTCCAGCCGCTGGTATAGCGCCCCCACCCTTTGGGAGATATTCAGCACGCGTTGGACATTCTGATTGCGCTGCGGTGTTTTGGCCACGGCCTGAAACAGGCGCAGAAAATATGGCTGCAAGGTCGTGTGGGTCCATTCGGCCCACTGGTCGGCCGCCGCGCGTTCCGCCGGATCTTCCGGCCATAACCCGCCAGAACCGTATTTCGCGGCCAGATAACGCACAATCGCACCGGATTCCCACACCACCGTCCCGTCATCGTCGATCACTGGAATGGTGCGATGCGGGTTCATCGCGATGAATTCGGGCGAATCGAGCCCGCCGGCGTTGCCGCCCACATTGTGATGCACATGCTCCAGCCCCAACTCGCCCACGGTCCACATGACCTTCTGGACATTGATGGAATTGGCGCGGCCCCAAATCTGTAGCATGTCGGTTTCCTCGGCAAAAACAGGCCGGGCGCAGCGGCCCGGCAAAATATGCGCCGCACCATAACGAAAACGCGCGGCGGCGCAAGTGGCCGGAATGCCGCGCCAACGCGACCAGGCTCCGAGCAGGATTCAGTCCAGCGGCGCCATGATATGGGCGTAGGGTGTTCCCTTCCACATCACATAGGGGCCTCCGTTGTTGGGGTCGGTAGGCATTTTTTCCAGTGCGGCCGCATCGGGCACGACAATCATCATGTGCGGGCCCTCGACAACCCATTGGTTGTTGGCGGTCTTCTCCTTGGCAAAGGGGTCTATATTGCTGGCCCCGCCGTCCCCGGCCAGCATATAAGCGGTGCCGACGGTATCGATATTGACCGGCTCCTTCTTCATCCAGGCGTTGGCCCAAGCCAGCCAGGCTTTGTCGAGGCACATGGAATTGACGACCTCCGAGTCGGGCGTGCGCGGCAGGCAGACATAGTCCGAGTTGCCCTCGCGTAGCACATTGCCCTCCCAATCATGCACGGCGGCGACGGCCGCCAGCGCTGGCGGCGCGGCGGCCAGCGCTTCCTTGATCATCGTTGACTTGTCCTGCGCAGACGCAGGGTTTGCACTCGCCGCCGCCAGCGCAATTGCGGCGAGCCCGCGGAAAATCCTGTACATTTGAAACCTCCCAAGTTCCGAAATTAAGACGAGACGAATTGTCGCATCACGCGGCGTCAAAATCCAGACGTATTAAAGAAGATGTAGACGCTAAAGTTCCAGCCGTTCGACGAATTTTTCGGCGTTGAAGACGATGTCGTCCTCGCCGATCTGGTCGAAGGGGTTTTCCAGGTGGTCCTGGATATTGTCGAGCCCGACCAGGATCAGGCTCATCAACACCGGCATGACGAATTGCACGCCGCCCGACAGGTTCCCGGCGATCTGGGCGAACCAGGGGCCGTAGAGGATCGGCAGCAGCAGGATGAATATGTCGCTGTAGGCGCGCAGCGTCACCGGGGTGCGGTACTGGTATATATGTTTCAGGGTCTCGAACGAGATCATCATTTTGGACAGAAACTGGTTGCAGCGGGAAACCTCGCCAGAGGCCAGGCCATGTTCGCGCAAGCCGTTGATTGCCTTCGATAAACCGGACAAACGCCGATAAACCGCGCGTTCGGCCTCGTCCATTTCCGAAACCGGATGGACGAAAAGCTCGCGGCAGTCCCTCAGGAACCCGCCCAGAAGGTCGCGAAACTCGGCTTCCAGCGCCGGGTCGCGTTCGGCCAGCCAGTCGCGGACGGCGAAATAGATCGCCCGCCCATGCGCCTTGATTTCTCCGTAATCCTGCAGCGCCGCTTCCCGGCGCTTGTAGGCGCCGCCGATGGAAAACACGATCGGGAAAATGACAGCCGTGGCGACCAGCGTCAGCGGAAAATTCGCCTCCAGTCCGTATCGCTGGCAAACCAGCATGGATATGACCGCCAGCGCGGTGATCGCCAAGGATTTCAGATTAATGATCGCGGTAATGCGTTTCAATTGCCGCACGATGCAGGCCTCCCAGGGTGATGGTACCTATAATACCTACCCCAGTTCTCACGAATATGCCTAACGAGTTGGCCTCACCGCCCCGGCGCCATCCTCCGGTAGCTCAACGCCTCCGCCACATGGATCCGACGTATGCCTTCCGACTCGTCCAGATCGGCCAATGTCCGGGCCACCCTCAACACGCGGTGATAGCCCCGCGCTGTCAGGCGCATGACTTCGGATGCTTCGGCCAGCAGCTTGCGGCCGGGTTCGTCGGGTGTCGCGACTTCTTCCAGCAACTTGCCGTCGGCCTGGGCGTTGGTGCGGATGCGGCGGTCTTCGGGCAGGTGGGCGTAACGCTTGGTTTGTATGGCCCGCGCTGCTTCCACGCGCATCAGAACTTGTGCCGAACCCTCAGCCGGCGGCGGCAGGTTGAGGTCGGCGGGGTTAACCGCCGGCACGTCTACATGCAAATCGATGCGGTCGAACAGCGGGCCGGAGATTTTCGCCTGGTAATCCTGGGCACAGCGCGGGGCCCGGGCGCAGGCGATGGCCGGGTCGTCGAGATGGCCGCAGCGGCAGGGGTTCATTGCCGCGACCAGCTGGAATCGGGCCGGATAGGTGATATGGGCGTTGGCCCGCGCCACCGCGACGGCGCCGGATTCCACTGGCTGGCGTAGCGCTTCCAGCGTAGCGCGCTGGAATTCCGGCAGTTCGTCCAGGAACAGCACGCCATTATGCGCCAGGCTTACTTCACCAGGCCTGGCTCGCGTGCCGCCGCCCACCATGGCGGCCAGCGAGGCCGAATGATGCGGGTCGCGGAACGGCCGGCGTCGCGACAGCCGGCCGTTGCTCAACATACCGGCGATCGAATGGATCATGCTGACCTCCAGCGCCTCACGCGGATCCAGCGTCGGAAGAATTCCAGGTAAACGCTGCGCTAGCATTGATTTTCCCGCGCCGGGTGGACCAATCAATAACAGGTTATGGCCACCTGCGGCGCAAAGTTCCAGGGCGCGCTTGGCGGTTTCCTGGCCCTTGATGTCGATCAGGTCCGGCGCCATCCTCTCATCCTCGGCCAACAGCGGTTCCGGCGGGGTCAGCACCTGGGTGCCCTTGAAGTGATTGATCAGGGCGATCAGCGAGGCCGGCGCCAGCACCTCGATGCCGTCGGCCCATGCGGCCTCGCCCCCTGTCGCCGAGGGACAAACGATGCCGCGTTCGCTGGCCGCGGCGGCAATCGCCGCGGGCAGGACGCCCGAGACCCGGGTGATCGCGCCGTCCAGCGCCAATTCCCCGAGCGCTATGTAGCGCGCCATTTCATCGGCCGGGATCACGCCCATCGCCACCAGCAGGCCCAACGCGATCGGCAAATCGAAATGGCTGCCTTCCTTAAGTACGTCGGCCGGCGAAAGATTCACGGTGATCCGCTTGGGCGGCAGGGCCAGCCCCATTGCGCCGAGGGCGGAGCGCACGCGCTCCCGGCTTTCGCCGACCGCCTTGTCGGGCAGACCGACGATGGTGAAGGTCGGCATGCCGCCGGACATCTGCACCTGAACGTCGATGTCCAGCGTGTCGATCCCCTGAAACGCAACGGTGGCGATTCGTGCGACCATGCTTGGCGCCCCTTCCCTGTTAACGCGGCGAAAAGACACTGTATGCAGAACGAAAGCAGAACGCCAGCACAAAATGCCGGAAATGACTCTCTGTGCGTGCAAAAGCGCGCAAAAACTCGAGTCTCTCAGAGAGTCACCAGAGGACCTTTGCTCAGTTTTCCGACCCGTGATTCACAAACGTCCAGCGCGAATCAGCGGGCTTCAGAGGCGGTTTTAAGGCACATGGAGTGTTGTCCCCGTAGTTATCCACAAGATATGGGCAAATTTTTTGACATTCAGCATGGCGGGCCGAAATTTCGCCTTCCCTGTTGTGCGCCGCCGCGCCATATATGCGGGCATGACAAGAAAGTACACCAACGACAAGCTGGTCATCGCCAGCCACAACAAGGGCAAGGTCGGCGAAATTGCTGACCCGCTGAAATATTTTGGAA
>JADFVY010000529.1 GCA_015222795.1 Pseudomonadota bacterium
ACCGGCGCGGTGCCGCCGGCGGTGGGCAGGCTGCAGGCATGGATCGGCACGCCGTAACGGCCGCACTGGATGATCGCCTCGATATCCATTTCCTTGAACTCGAAGGGCGTGAACGAGCAGGCGATGCAGCTAACGATGGGTTTGGCGCGCAGGTTCTCCTCGCCACCGGCTGCGACCGCCGCCATCTCCAGCAGGAAGCGGACATTCTGAACGTCATAGGGCTGGATCCAGTTATGCTTTTCCGAATTAGCCAGCATGGTGGCGAGGCCGTGGATGTCCGACGTGCGCTCCGGCACGCCGTTGACGAAGGGGTGGGCGATGAAACCGACCTCGGGTAGCCCGTCGCCGATCGCCGCGATGGTCTTCACGTCGTCCATCGTCAGCTTGCGCCACTTGCCGTCCGGTTCGATGAAGCCGTGCGCGCCGGTGCCGGTGCGCATATGGAAGGTCTTGTCGGGGCGCGGGATATCCAGATCGTGCCGCCCGGATTTGCTGTACAGCGTCACCGCGCGCGGCGTCGCGGCCAGTGCTTCCTGGGCCAGCTCGCGCGGGATGCGCACCAGTCTGCCGTCCACATCCACCTTGCAGCCCGCCTCGCCCAGCTTCGCGGCGGCAACTGGATGGCTGACATGGATGCCGTGTTCTTCAAGAAGGCGATAGCTGCGCTCGACGAATTCCCCGACCCGCCCGTCATCCAGATAGGCGAAGGCTGGCCTTGCCGCAGGCCTGCCCGCCGGCAGCGGCCTGGGCATGGTGACATCGAATTCGGCCGGGGCCGTGGAATCGGGCGCCGCCGTCCCGCCGCCCTTCGCCGCCAGCCGGTCGCGGCGGTTTCGGCGTTTGCTGGAAGACTGCGCGTCGTCGCCCATGGCTCATGCTCCAGGCTGTATCGGATTCGGCACTTACATACGTATACTTATAAAAATAGAGCTGTGTCCAGCCTAATAACCAAACTGGCCCTCCGGATGTTTTAACGCAATTCCAGAAGCAGCGGCTGGTGATCCGAGGCGTCGGTCTCCATGTTGACCTCAAGCCGCCCGGCGCGCGCGGCTATATCCGGGGTGACCAGGAAAAAGTCCCGGCAATGGGGGCCTTGCGGCCATTGTTCGCGGTCGAAGATGCCGCAGGTCGGATCGTGCGGCCTGTCGCCATGCAGGGCGCGCCAGACGTCGTTCAGCGCCGGCGTGCCATTGGCGAAGGGCGCGACGAGCCTGGCGTAAACCGCGTCGTCCGGCGCGATATTGAAATCGCCGCAGATAACGCAGGATGCCGGACGGGGCAGGGGCGCATAGAGGCCGTCCGCCGCGGCCGGCGGCCGGTTGGCATTGTCCGCCGATTCCGCGTGCAGCACGCGCAAGGCCCCGGCCTGGGCGAGACGCTGGGTTTCCGAATGATACTCCAGATGCGTGGTTACGATTCGCAACGGTCCCGCATCTGTCTGGACAACGACCTCGGTGGCCTGCCGCTGCATGCGCTTGATGCCGGTTTCCGGCGGGAACGGCAGCAGGTGGCGGAAGGCCTGCGGGACCGGCAGCCGCGACAGGATCAAATTGCCGAATTGCCGGCGCCGGCCGGGCGCGTCGCCGGGCAGGTCCAGCGCCGGGCCGAATATGGGCTCATGACCGGGAAAGAGCGCAGCGAAAACCGCGACCTGGTCCGCGCCCTCGCCGCCGTCCATATCCGGCATGAAGCGGGCGACTTCCTGCAGGCAGATTACATCCGGCTCGCCCCAGCCCCGCGCGACATCGGCAATGCGCCCGGGGGCCACCCTGCCATCCACGCCCTTGGCGCATTGTATGTTCCAGGTGACGATCCTGGTCATTTGATGCCCGCATGCATGAAGGATTGCACGAATTGGCGCTGGAACAGCAGGAACGCCAGCAGCAGCGGCGCCACCGCCAACAGGGTGCCCGCCGTGATGATCGACCAGTCCACGCCGGATTCCGGCGCCCCGAAAATCGCCAGCCCGACGGTGAGGGGCCGCGTTTCCACCGAATTGGTGATGATCAGCGGCCACAGGAAATTGTTCCAGTGGTAGCTGACCGAAACCAGCCCGTAGGCCACATAAGTGGGCCGCGCCAGCGGGACGTAAACCTTCCACAGGACCTGCATCATGTTGCAGCCCTCGATCCGCGCCGCATCCTCCAGTTCCCTGGGGATCGTCTTGAAGGTCTGTCGCAGCAGGAAAATGCCGAAAGCGCTGGCCATGTAGGGCAGGCCGATGCCCAGAATGGTATCGACCGTGCCGATGCGGCTCATGGTCCGGTAGTTCTCCACGATCAGGATTTCGGGCATGATCATCAACTGCACCAGCACCAGCGCGAAGACGATATCGCGGCCCCGGAATTCGAACCGGACGAAGGCATAGGCCGCCAGCGTGCACAGCACGAACTGTGCCAGCAGGATCGTGGAAACCAGCATGAAGGTGTTGAGGAAATAGCGCGCGAAGGGGGCCTGCGACCAGGCCTCGCGGAAATTTTCCAGAGTCAGCGGCGCCAGCAGATCGAACCGGGTGGCATATTCCGGCGGGTGAAACGCGGCCCAGAACGCATAGAGCAACGGCGCCAGCCACAACACGGCCAGCAACCATGCCGCGCCGATCTCCAGCCGCCAGGCAAATCCGCTATGGCGTCCCGCGATCATCGGTAATGAATCCTTTTATCCAGGATGAAGAACTGGCCGATGGCGATGATAGCCAATGTCCCCAGCAACGCCACGGTCAGCGTTGCCGCGTAGGCCTCGTCGAGGAAGCTGAACGCCACCTCGTAAATGTAATAAAGCAATAGCGAGCTGGCATTGTCCGGCCCGCCCTTGGTCAGGATGAACAACTGATCGACCAGCTTGAACGAATTGATGATTGCGTTGATCAGCACGAACAGCGTGGTCGGCATCAGCAGCGGGAAGGTCACCCGCCGGAAGTAATACCAGCGCCCGGCCCCTTCCAGCCGCCCCGCCTCTTCCAGCTCCGGCGGCAGCGATTGCAGCGCCGCCAGGAAGAAGATCATGAAGAACCCGGCCTCCTTCCAGATGGCGAGCACGACAATGCACCACAGCACCGTGTCCGGGTCGCCGAGCCAGTTATGCGAAGACAGGCCAAACAGCCGCGTGAACTGGTCCAGCAGGCCGATCTCGGGGGTATAGAAAAACAGCCAGATATTGGCCACCGCGATCATCGGCAGGATGGTCGGGGTGAAATAAGCCATGCGAACGAGCCCGCGTCCCGGCAGCTTGCCGTTGACCCAGACCGCCATCAGAAGGGCGATCGCAATGCTGGCCGGAATGGTGCCCGCGGCAAAAAGCACGTTGTTGCGAACGACCTTCCAGAATATCTCGTCGTCGAGCATGTAGAGGTAATTTTCGAGGCCCACATAGGCCGCCGGCCGCATCGCCGTGCCCTGCGAAAAGAAACTGTGCCACAGGGTCGCGACGGTCGGGTAATAGGTGAAGGCGATCAATAAAATCGCCGCCGGCGTCAGCAGAAGCCAGCCATAAACCTGCCGCATGGTCGATGATGATCCCATTGTTGCCTCGGCGGGGTTGGCGGGCCCGGGGATGTTATATGTCCCCGGACCCGCGCGCCCGACCTTCGATCAGCGGTAGCGCTTCAGAACCTTGTCCGCTTGACCCTGGGCGGAACCCAGGGCTTCGGCGGGGGTCTTGGAGCCGGTCAGGACCGACTGGATGGCGTCATCCAGCAGCTTGCGCACGCGGCCCGTCTGGTAGGTGGAAAGTTCCGCCGTCGCGAACTCCAACTGGTCGCGGGCGACCGCGGCCGGCGGGAACTCGACGACATATTTTTTCAACGCGTCCGTCTGGTAGGCGTCGGGGCGGGTGCCCAGATAGCCGGTCCCGATGCTCCATTCGGCGGTGCGTTCGGGCTGGGTCAGGAAGCGGATCAGCTTCATCGACGCGGCCTGTTCCTCGGCCGAGCTCTTCTTGAAGATATAGAAATTGCCGCCGCCCGTGGGCGTGCCGCGGCGCTTGCCGGCCGGCAGCATGGCGACGCCGAAATCGAACTTGGCGTTCTTCTTGACCGTGGTCAGATTGCCGGTCGAATGCCACATGATGGCGGTCTTGCCCTCAAGGAAGTTCTGGCGCAGCGTGCCCCATTCGATGGTGCCCGACGGCATGACCTTGTGCTTGTTGCCCAGATCGCTCCAGAACTGCAGCGCCTCGATCGTTGCCGGCGCGTCGAAATAGGTCTCGTTGCCGGCGCCGTTCATCAGCACCTGGTCGTTCTGCATGGCCAGGGCGCCGAACATCCAGTAGGGATAGCCGGTCGACGGGATCATCATGCCCCAGCGGTCCATCTGGCCGGCGGTGCCTTTGTTCAGCTTCTTTGCGGCTGTCACCAGTTCGTCCCAGGTTGCCGGGGGTTTTTCCGGATCCAGCCCCGCCTCGCGGAAGGCATCCTTGTTGTAATACATGACGATGGTCGAACGCTGGAACGGAATGCCCCAGGTCTTGCCGCCGGTCTTGCCGTTTTCCATCAGCGCCGGATAAAAGCTGTTCAGCCAGGCCTTTTCCTCGTCGGTCTTGACGATGTCGTCGAAGGCGATAATGGCGTCCTGTTCGATCAATTCGTAAATGTCGATCGAGAACATGACGGAAAGCTGCGCCGGTTCGCCGCTTTTCAGGGCCGCCAGCGCCTTGATGCGGGCGTCGTTGTAGTTGCCGGAGTATATGGCATTCACCTTGATGTCCGGGTTTTCCTTCATGAAGTCGGCCACCAGCCCGTCGACCACCTTGGTCAGCGGGCCGCCGACGGCGACCGGATAGTACATGGTGAGTTCCACCGCGGTCGCGGGCGCGGTAAACCCGAATGCGAACGCCCCGGCCAGTGCGGCGGCGGCGATAGTCTGTTTTAGTTTTCGGTACATGACATTTGCCTCCTTGATCTTTCTTGGTTGTTTAAATTGTTTCCGGCCGGACGCTCCGTACCCGCGTCTGGCCGGGGTGGTCAGGTCGCCGCGGCGGGTGGGTCGGCATAGCCGATTCGCCGTCCCGTCGTGGCGTCGAATATGTGGGCGTTTTCCCGCGGCCAGGTCAGGCTCACGGCCTCGGCGCCGCCTACCTTGCGATGGCCCGGCACGCGGACAAGGATGTCCTGTTCGCCGACCCGCGCCGTGACGATGGTGTCCGCGCCAAGGTAATCGAAAGCGACCAGTGACGCGGGCACGCCGTTACTATCGGTGATTTCGATATGCTCGGGCCGAATACCAAGCCGTCGCCCGGCGCCCTCGCCCTTAATCACGGACTGGTCGGCGCCCTTTATAACCGCGCCGTCCGGCCCGTCGGCGAGGCCGATCAGGTTCATTGGCGGCGCGCCGATAAAACTGGCGACGAAAGTGCTGGCGGGCGTGCTGTATAGATCGTCCGGGGTGCCGTCCTGTTCGATGCGGCCGTCGCGCAGCAGGATGATCCGGTCGGCCATGCTCATGGCCTCGGTCTGGTCGTGGGTGACGTAGATAACCGTCATGCCCAGGCGTTGCTGCAACTCGCGAATCTCGACGCGCATGGTGTGGCGCAGCTTGGCGTCCAGATTAGACAGCGGTTCGTCCATCAGGCAAATCCGGTTTTCCGCGATGATCGCGCGGGCCAGGGCGACACGCTGGCGCTGGCCGCCGGAAAGTTGGGCAGGCCTGCGGTCCAGCAGTTCGCCCAGCCCGACCAGTTCGGCCACCCGGCCCAGCCGCGCATCCCGTTCGCCGCGTTCTACCCGGCGCACCTTCAGCCCGAAAACAATGTTCTCGCCCACGTTCAGATGCGGAAACAGGGCGTAGGACTGGAAGACCATCGACAGGCGGCGGCGGGCGGGCGGCTCGTCGGTCATGTCGCGGCCGTCGATCCGCACCCGGCCGGCCGTGACTTCCTCCAGCCCCGCGATCATTCGCAGCATGGTGGATTTGCCACATCCCGAGGGCCCCAGCAGCACAACGAAACTGCCCGCCTCGACCGCGAACGAAACGTCGTCGACTGCCGCCGTCATGTCCCAGCGTTTGGTAACTCCATCGAGTTCGATCGCGTGCATTTCCGATTCCCTCGGTATTCAATCTGAATAAATGTAAGAAATATTACATTTCACTATCATTTTCTACCACCAACCGAACGCCGCCGGCACTCAAATGCTCCGCGATATCGGCGGGCGGCGCGGCATCGGTGTACAGCGCGTCGATCTCCGACACATGGGCGAATCGGATCATCGCGTCGCCGTGGAATTTGCTGCCATCCACCACGACAAACCGCTGGCGGGCGATCTCCATGGCGACCAGCGAGACCTGGACGTCACGGTAATCGTAGTCCAGCATCTGGCCGTCATGGTCTATGGCGCCGATGCCGAAAACGCCGTACTGGACGCGAAAATCCCGCAGGAATCCGGCTGTCGCCTCGCCGGTTACGGCGCGGTCCCGGTTGCGGACCATGCCGCCCGCCAGGACGATCTCGAAGTCCGTATTCTCGCAGAAAATGGAGGCCACGACGATGTGGTTGGTAATGATGCGCAAGCCGCGATGCCCAACCAGGGCCTCGCATACAGCCTCCACCGTGGTGCCGATATCCATGAAGACAGAGCTGTTGTCGGGGATGTCGCGGGCCACCGCGGCGGCGACCCGCCGCTTCTCGTCCGCGTGGCGAACGCGCCGGTTGGTATAGGCCAGCCTGTCGGTGCCCGGCGGCAGCCCGGCGCCGCCATGATAGCGCTCCAGCAGGTTGCGGCGGCTTAGCTCGATGACCTCTCGGCGGATCGTCTGGGCCGAAACGCCGAGCCGTTCCGCCATCGATTCGATTGAGGCGAAACCGCTTTCGCGCACGGCGCGGATAACCGCGTCCTGGCGTTTTGTCAGCCCGTCATCGTCGATCTTCTTCAAACCGATCTCCCTGAGCATGGGAATTATCATCCCTTAAACCAAGTATAACCTGAATAAGGATGATTTGTAAACTATCTTACAAAAACTCCGGCTGACGGCATGGATGGATGGTCGTGGCTCTCATGATCGTGACAGTACCCGCCGCCCGTTTCGGTATAGGGTGCTGAAACGATTGGGCATCCAATCGACGCCACGGGGTGACAAATTTCCGGGATGAATGCGATGAAAGACAAGAAATTCCTGCGAGTCGGGTTGGTTGGAACCGGGATTGCCGCGATTTGCTGCTTTACACCGGCACTGGTGCTGTTGCTGGGGGCGCTGGGCATGTCGGCGCTGGTTGGGTGGTGGCTGGATCTGATCCTGTTCCCGGCGATGGCGGTATTCATGGGCGTCGCCGCATATGGATTTTATCTGCGCCGCCGCGCCGGCGCGGGGATTGCCGCCGGGGCCGAGGGTGATTAAATACTCTTGGGAAAGGGAAAACCTGAACCGATGCAGCATGTAACGCCGAAAAGGATTGCCGCGGGGATCGCCGTGGCCATTGTCAGTTTTGTCCTGCTCGGCACGGTCGCCGCCCTGTGGGACAATCCGTTCTTCGTGCGCATGACACCGGCCGGCGGCTGGGAAATCGCCATGCTGGGCGCGATGTCCGCGATCTCGGGCGTCTATGTCGCCATCCGGCGGCCGTTCTGTTCGGTCACGGGCGCGGGGGCGGGCGGCATCCTGGCCTTCCTTGGCGTCGCCTGCCCGGTATGCAACAAAATCCTGTTCCTGATCTTCGGCGGCGAACTCCTGATGACATATTTCGAGCCCGTCCGCATCTATGTCGCCGCCGTCGGCGCCCTGTTGATCGGCTGGTTCACGATACGCGAATACCTCCTGATCCGCCGCCAATCGGAACCCGAGGCAGCGCCCGCAGAATAGAAGGCACATGCCTGAAAACCGGTGTCGCCGTGTATCCCTCCCGAGGCCCTGCCGCGCGCAGCGCCTTAAGTGTAAGGGGATGTGGGGATGAAGGGGGATGGGGGGAGAAAACCCGATATCGAGACTGCTCCCCCCATCCCCCCTTTATCCCCACATCCCCTTATTCTTGAATCGTCACCCTTTGGAATGCGCTTCGCGGGGTTGCGTCTCCGTAGTTTTCCTGTAATCGGTGTTCGAGCCCGCCTGTAAAAAAACCTGGCGGGCGCAATTATCTGGGCGAGGGAGAGGTATGCAGGCCGGTTTGTCGATTCTGCCGCTGGCGCTGGTTCTGGTGCTGCTGGCGACGCGCCGCGTGACGCTGGCCTCGGCGGGGTTGGTGGCGCTGGTCACCACGTTGCCGGCGGTGATCTATCTGCGCGGCGCGGACGGGCTGGCCGGTTTCCTGTGGATCGAGAGCCTGAAGGGCGCCTGGGTTTCCTGGCAGGGGCTTTCGGTGATCTTCGCCGGCGTGGTGTTTCACCAGGTGTTGCATCGCCGGCCCGCCGGGGAATCGAAAAACGGCGCCGATACGGACATCCATCGCGGGGCCTTCGCGGCGGCCTTTCTGTTCGGCGTTTTCGTCGAGACCGCGGTGGGCTTTGGCGTCGGCACCATCGTCGCGGTCATGGGGCTGATGCGGCTGGGGCTTTCCGGACCGGCCGCCGCCGCCCTGTCGGTGTTCAGCCAGATCCTGGTGCCCTGGGGCGCGATGGCGATCGGCACGAGGATCGGCGCGGGATTGCTGGGGGTCGAGGTGGAGGCGCTGGGCACGCGCACCGCCGAGGTCACGGCGATGACCCTGCCGTTCCTGCTGCCCTTCTTCTGGGGGCTGTTGCGCGCCGCCGGGGTGACGCCGCGGCCCGTGAATATCGCCATCGATACCCTGTTGATCCTGGCGATGGGCGGGCTGCTGATTGCGGTAAACCGCTATCTGGCGGTCGAGCTGGGCGGGCTGCTGGCGCCGGGCGTCCTGGCCGTGGCGGTGACGGCGCCCAGGCTGCTGCGAAGTCGCGCCTATACGGTGAGGCTGATCGGCGATATCTGGCCCTATCTGCTGCTGGCAGGGTCGCTGCTGGCGACCCGGCTGGTTCCCGGCCTTCCCGGCCTGTTGCATTCCGCGCTGGATTTGCGGCCCTTCGAGGGCATGCCCGCCTTCCCCGTTCTCTATCATGCCAGCTTCTGGCTGATGGTCACCGCCGCCATCGCGGCCCCGGCAAGCCTCTGGCGCGGCGGGTTAGGCCCGCTGTTGCGCGACAGCCTCCGCATGTCACGCACGCCGCTGCTGGTCACCCTGTTCTTCGTTGTTCAGGCGCAATGGATGCTGGAATCCGGCGCGGCGAACGCGTTGGGCGCCGCCTGGCAGTCAGTGGCGGGTGACTTCTCGGTGCTGGCGGCGCCGCTGTTCTCGGCCGCCATCGCCGCCCCGTCGGGCAGCAACACCGCGGCAATCGCCATGATGATGCCGGTAATGGCGCCGATCGCGGTGCAGACCGGGGTTTCGATGCTGACGGTGGTGGCGATCCAGAACATCGCCGGCGGCCTGTCGACCATGCTGTCGCCGGGCCGCATCGCACTGGCCGCCGGTCTTGCCGGGCTGCAGGGCCAGGAGACGGTGGTCTATCGCCAGATGCTGCCGGTCACCGCCGCGATCCTCGGTGCGCCGATTCTGGTCCTGGCGGTTCTTGCGTTTTTCTAGTTAACCGGCACCAGCCCGCTCCCCCACCCGGCCACCCACAGTGTACGATACCGATGGGTGGCCGGGTGGGGGAGCGGGCTGGTGC
>JADFVY010000530.1 GCA_015222795.1 Pseudomonadota bacterium
CTATAAAACGCCGCATCCTGCTAAACTCCCCCCATGGAATGGAGCGACGAGGGTATTGGCCTGACGGTTCGGCGGCACGGCGAGTCGTCGGCGATTGTCAGTTTGCTGACGCTCGGCCACGGCAGGCATGGGGGACTTGTGCGGGGCGGGTCGTCGCGCCGGATGCGGGGGTTTTTGCAGCCGGGTAACACGGTATCGGCCAACTGGCGGGCGCGGCTGGAGGAGCATCTCGGGACTCTCACGGTCGAGCCGATGGTGAGCCACGCTGCGCTCTACGACCAACCGGGGCCGCTGGCGGCGCTGACGGCGGCGACCGCCCTGGTTGAAGCCGCCCTGCCGGAGCGCGCGCCGCATCCTGAACTATACCATTTGCTGGGCGAACTGTTGGAAGCGCTGGACCGGCCCGGCTGGGCCGAGGCCTATATTCGCTGGGAATTGCGCCTGCTGGCGGATCTTGGGTTCGGGCTCGATCTCGGTTCCTGCGCGTCGACGGGAACCAATGACGGGCTGGCCTGGGTGTCGCCGAAAAGCGGGCGGGCGGTGTCGCTGTCGGCGGGCGAGCCCTGGCGCGCCAAGCTGTTGCCACTGCCGCGGTTCCTGTCGCCCGAGGGCGGCGCGCCGGACCTGGCGCAGCTCAATGAGGGGCTGCGATTAACCGGCTGGTTCCTTGAACGCCATGTATTCACGGCCCATAACGCGCGCACGCCGGATTCGCGGGAAAGGCTAATCGGGTATCTGCGCGGGCTCGACGCGGCCCGCCAAGACATAGTATAAGCGTAAAAGCACAACACCATATCTGGTAGGAGAATAGCTTTATGAGCAACAGCAACAGGGCTGTTGACGGCAATGGCGACGGTAACGGCGCACAGCCGGCCCAACTTGCCGACATTCTGCAGGAACGTTATCTGGCTTACGCCATGTCGACGATCATGTCCCGGTCGCTGCCGGACGTGCGCGACGGGCTGAAGCCGGTGCATCGGCGGCTGCTCTACGCCATGCGCGAGTTGAAGTTGAACCCGGCCTCCGGCTTCAGGAAATGCGCCAAGATCGTCGGCGATACGATGGGTAACTACCATCCCCATGGCGATTCGTCGATTTACGACGCCATGGTGCGTCTGGCGCAATCCTTCGCGGTGCGTTATCCGCTGGTGGACGGGCAGGGGAATTTCGGCAATATCGACGGCGATTCGGCGGCGGCCATGCGCTATACCGAGGCGCGCCTGACCGAAATCGCCCAGATGCTGATGGAAGGGATCGACGAAGACGCGGTCGAATTTAGTGAGAACTTCAGCGGCGATTACATGGAGCCGGTGGTGCTGCCGGCCGGTTTCCCAAATCTGCTGGCCAATGGATCGTCGGGCATTGCGGTCGGCATGGCGACCAATATCCCGCCCCATAACGTCACCGAGATCTGCGCCGCGCTGCTGTATCTGATCAAGCATTCGAACGCCGCCATCGAAACCCTGCTGACCCATATGCCCGGGCCGGATTTCCCGACTGGCGGCGAGCTGGTGGAATCGCGCGAATCGATTCTGGAGACATACCGCACCGGGCGCGGCAGCCTGCGCCTGCGGGCGCGCTGGCAGGTCGAAACCCTGAAGAATGGCACCTGGCAGATTATCGTCACCGAAATCCCCTACCAGGTTCAGAAAAACAAGGTGGAAATCCGCATCGCCGAGCTGTTGAACGACCGCAAGCTGCCGATGCTGGCCGATGTGCGTGACGAGTCGTCGGACGATATCCGCCTGGTGCTGGAGCCCAAGAGCCGCAATGTGGACCCCGCCACGCTGATGGAAGCGCTCTATCGCTATACCGACCTGGAGACCCGCTTTGGCGTGAATATGAATGCGCTGGATGCGGACCATACGCCCAGGGTGATGAACCTGCGTGAGATGTTGCAGGCCTTCCTGGATCACCGTCATGACGTATTGAAGCGGCGCACCGCATATCGTCTGGGAAAGATCGCGGAACGCCTGGAGCTCCTCGACGGATTCCTGATCGCATATTTGAATATCGACGAGATCATCCAAATCGTCCGCGAGGAGGACAACCCGAAGCAGGAGCTGATGTCGCGCTTCACACTGAGCGACAATCAGGCCGAGGCAATCCTGAACCTGCGCTTGCGCCGCCTGCACAAGCTGCGGGAAATCGAGATCAAGACCGAGCATAAGGATTTGACCGCCGAGCAGGCGCAATTGCAGGCCCTGCTGGGCGACGAGGCGGCCCGCTGGGGTCGGATCGCCGTTGAAATCCGCGCCGTGCGCGACAAAATCGGCAAGGATAAGATTTTGGCGCCGCGCCGCACAGTGATCGGCGAGCCGCCAACCGCCGTCGTGGTGCCGTTGGAGGCCATGATCGAGCGCGAACCGGTCACCGTGGTCTGCTCGAAACATGGCTGGATCCGGACGCTGCGGGGCCATCTGGCGGACGAGACGGACATCAAATACAAGGAAGGCGACGAACCCCGTTTCTTCCTGCATGCGGAAACCACCGACAAGCTGCTGGTCTTTGCCACCAACGGGCGGTTCTACACGCTGGGCGCCGACAAACTGCCCGGTGGCCGCGGTTTCGGCGAGCCGCTGAACCTGATGATAGACCTCGGCAGCGAGGAAATCGTGACCCTGATGGTCCACAAACCGGACCGCAAGCTGCTGGTGGCGGCAAATGACGGGCGCGGTTTCGTGGTCGAGGAAAGCACCGTCATCGCCCAGACCCGTGCCGGCAAACAGATTCTGAATGTGTCCGGCAAGGCGCCGGCCATGCTCTGCATTCCCGCCGTGGGCGATTCGGTGGCGGTGATCGGGCGGAATCGAAAGCTGCTGGTCTTCGGGCTGGACGAGATACCGACCATGACGCGCGGGCGCGGCGTTATCCTGCAGCGCTACAAGGATGGCGGTCTGTCCGATGTCAAAACATTCCTGCATGCGGAAGGCCTGTCCTGGAAACATGGCGGCGGCGAGCGCACCGAGACCAAACTGGAAGGTTGGCTGGGCAAGCGCGCCCAGGCCGGCCGCCTGCCCCCCACGGGATTCCCGCGCAGCAACAAGTTCAGTTAGATTTAATGTCGCGGCAGGTTTTATTGCGATAGATCGGCGCGTGCGGACAAGCGCGGGGTGATGCTCTGGCAGCGCCGCCGGGGGCCGCTTCCCCGAACCCGTCTCGTCCAGTACCTGGCTCTGTGCCTCAAAGGGGAGCAGGTCGGGGCTTTTACCCCGCAATTTTTTATAGTGATCTGGCGGAGTCTTGTCGGCCCAGCACGCGCACGATTTCCACACCCTGAGCCTCGATGCGGTAATAGATTGAATCTACCCCGTACACGCTCCGGCGATAGCCTTTTCGAATATAGTCAACGGCGGGGTACAGTTCGGGGTGATCGGCTATTCCCTGCATTCGTGCTGTCAGTCCATCGTAATATTCATCGGCCAATCGCAGGCCAAAATTCAAGACCCCGCGTTCGTAAAGTCGCTCCAGATCGGCAAGCGCCCTGTCACTCAGGCGGTAGCTGGCCATTGTCTCTTAATCGTTTTTGAACGGCGGCTCTGATTTCATCGGGCGTCCGGTCGCCGATGCCGCTTTCCTCGCCCTGGATGAGTGCGGCGCGAATCGTTTCGATTTCGGCTTTTTCGGCTCTGCGTTTTTGGCGTATGAGGTCGTTAACAAGCTCGCTATTGCTCTTGTATTCGCCTTGAATTTCGATCTTCAATTTGAGCCATTCTGTATTGGGGTCTGTAAATGAGATGCTCTGTCTCGACATGATTTTATGTACCAGGGAAAAATAAGATTGATGCAATATTGCACCAAAATCGTACCATTAGAGCATCATCCGATCAACTGGAATCTCCTGTGCGATCCAATTGATCCGCTACCCCGCCTCCGCCTCGTCCAGCGCCTGGGCCAGCGCCTCGAAGGGCAGCAGGACGCAGTGGTGGCGGCTTTTGTGGGTTGTTACGGGGGCGAAGATGGAGAGCTCGCTCCAGCTTTCCGCCGGGACCGCCTCGCCGTCGCGCAGCAGGGCCGTGACGGCGGCGCGCGCGGCCGCGATTTCGGCGCGGGTGGCGCCCGGCGCGTTGGCGCCGACGACCGAGGCCGAGGCCTCGCACAGCAGGCATCCGCGCACCTTGTGGGCGACCGCCGCCACGCGGCCGCCGGACAGGCGGACCTCCATGGTCACGCGGTCACCGCAGACCGGGTTGTTTACGGTGGCGCTGGCGTCCGGTTCGGTCAGGGTTCCCGCGCCGGTGGCCTCGCGCGCCTTGCCGAGGATCGCCTTCTGGTACAACTCGTCAGTCACAATTAATCCTCTATCTCGGCCAGGGCCTCGGGCGTGTCGATATCCAACAGCACGCCCCGGTCCTCCATTTCGACTTCGCAGACCAGTTCCGGCGCCTCGCCGATCAGGTGGCGCGCGCCCACGTCGCCGGAGACCGATTCCATCTCCTCGAAGAAACGCCGCGCGAACAGCACCGGGTTGCCGCGCTTGCCGTTGAAAGTGGGCACGCAGATCGCGCGGCCCTCCACCGGGTTGAAGGCGGCGACCAGCCGGTCGATCTGCGCCGCCGTCACGCGCGGCATGTCGCCAAGGCAGATGATGGCGCCGTCGATGCCGCGGGGCAGGGCGCGCAGGCCATGTTTCAGCGACCCGCTGATTCCCTCGGCAAAGTCGGGATTGTCGATGAACATGAT
The DNA here is from genome assembly GCA_015222795.1 of Pseudomonadota bacterium. Classification (GTDB taxonomy): domain Bacteria; phylum Pseudomonadota; class Alphaproteobacteria; order UBA8366; family JADFVY01; genus JADFVY01. The sequence goes on from JADFVY010000530.1 coordinate 4,684, forward strand.
ATCGTGACCGGCCAGCGCCGCGCGCACTGCGTCGGCCTGATGGCCGACCACGGCCAGCACCGGGCGCGCCTGGGACGACTGCACCGCGTCGGCGACATGAACCACCATCGCCTTGCCCGCGACATCGGCCAGCAGTTTGTTGGACGGCCCCATGCGGCGCGACTGGCCGGCGGCCAGAATGACGGCGGCCACGCGCGGGCGGGAAGGGGCCTGCACGGGCGCCGGCGCGCAGGCCTCGGCGCGGGGCAGGGGGCGGCTGGAAATCTCGGTCAACAGGCCGCCCGCGCCCATATCCATGACGTCCTGGCTGGAGACCGAAAGTCCGGCGGCAAATCTTTGCAGCACCCAGTCGAACCCGTTGACCTTGGGCGAGCGGGCGCAGCCCGGCAGGCCCAGCACCGGCGTCTCGCCGTAATGGCCGATCAGCATCAGATTGCCCGGATCCACCGGCATGCCGAAATGGTCGATGATCCCGCCCGCCGCCTCGATCGCCGAGGGGATCACGTCGCGCCGGTCGGTGATGGCCGAGGCGCCGGACAGCAGAATCATGTCGCAGCCCTGCCCGCGCCAATGGCGGATGGCGTCGGCGACCTCGTCTGTATTATGGCCGCAGCGGCGTTCGCCGGCCAGCGTCCCCGCCACGCCCTCGATGCGATGGCGCAGCACGTCCACGGTTTTGACAAGCACCTTTTCGCGGGTGCCGGGCAGCTGGGTCTGGATCAGTCCGACCTTGCCGGCCGCATAGGGGGCGACCCTGAACGCGGTTTCGATCCGTGTGACGCAGGCGGCCACTATGTCGCCGGGAACCGCGAAGGGGATGATCTTGACGGTCGCCACCATCTGCCGGGCTTCAACCGGGGCATGGGGCGGCAGGGTGGCCACGGTAATCGCCTCATGGACATTGTTCAGCCGGTCGAGCGCGGCGCGGTCGTAGACGGCCAGCCCGCGGCTGCTCGCAAACAGGTTAACGCGTCCGGTATAGGCCGCTGATACGGATAGGTTTTCGCCGTTCAGCGCGTGGGCGATTTGCGCCGCCGCCTCGTCCTCGCCGATATCTCCCGGTTCCAGTCGGGCGGCGATGACGCTGGCGATGCCGGCTGCTTGCAGGATCGCCAGATCGTCGGGCGACAGAACGCGGCCCTTCTTGAAATTGGCGCCGTCCACCGCGATGCCATGGGCCAGGATCGCGCCCTCGGCTTCGCCGAGCGTGATCTCGCCGAACATCATGATCCGGGTTTCCGGTGCAGCGTTTCGGTCATCTGGCCGAGGATGGAGACCGCGATTTCCGCCGGCGATACCGCGCCGATATCCAGCCCGACCGGGGCGTGGATGCGCCCGATGGCCTTTTGCGTAAATCCGGCGGCGCTCAACCGTTCGACACGGCCGGCGTGGGTCTTGCGGCTGCCCAGCGCGCCAATATAAAAGGGCTCGCGGGTGAGCGCCACCTTCAGCGCCGGGTCGTCCAGCTTGGGGTCGTGGGTCAGGGTGACGACGGCCGTGCGCTTGTCTATATCCAACGACTCCAGCGCGTCGTCGGGCCATTCCCTGTTCAGCGTGACCCCGGGGAACCGCGCCTCGGTGGCAAACGCACCGCGCGGGTCGACGACGATCACCTCATAGCCGGCAAGGGCTGCCATGGCTGAGAACACCTGCCCGATATGGACCGCGCCGACGATGATCAGGCGGTGCGGCGGGTTGAAAACCTGGATGAAATAGCGGGCTTCCAACAGATCCAACATCATGCCCTTGTCGGCCGCCAGCGCGTCCCCGACGAAACGCATCAAGGCCGGCCCCGGCTCGATTTCGCCGGAAACCTCGCCGTTCACCACCAGGGTCTGCGCGCCGCTCTCCAGGTCCGTGACCAGGGCCGTGGCGGCCTTGTCCGCGCGCGCCTTCAGCAGGGCTTGCAGCGTGGCGGCCTTCATTCCACGCGCTCCACGAAAACATGGACGATCCCGCCGCAGGCCAGCCCGACTTCCCAGGCCTGTTCGTTGCTGACGCTGTATTCCAGCAGGCGTGGCTTGCCGTCCTCCATGACCTCCATGGCCTCGCCGACCACCGCGCCCTCTATGCAGCCTCCCGAGACCGACCCCACCATGTCGCCGCCAGTCTCTACCGCCAACTGGCTGCCAACCGGCCGGGGCGACGAGCCCCAGGTCCGCACGACGGTGGCCAGCGCCACCTTGCGGTCCGCGCCGCGCCAGGCGGCGGCCTGTTCGAGAATATCATCGCGTTCGTCGAGGCGTGAATTGCTCATGCCACCTTCTCCAGCCATTTCGCCATGCTCCCCATGCGGCGCCCGCCTTGCCGGCCCAGCGCATCGGTCAGGTTTCGCAGGCTGTCCAGGTTATGGACCGGGCGGAATTCGTCCACATGGGGCATGATTGCGCGCACACCCAGTGATCTGGGTTCGAAGGCGTCATATCGCAACAGGGGATTAAGCCAGATCAGCCGGCGGCAGGATTTATGCAGCCGCTGCATTTCGACGCCCAGCCCGGCGCCCGCGTCCCGGTCCAGCCCGTCCGAGATCAACAGCACCACCGCGCCCTGGCCCAGCACCCGGCGCGACCAGTCGCGGTTGAAATCATGCAGGCATTGGCCGATGCGGGTGCCGCCGGCCCAGTCCTGGACGGCGCCGGAAACCCGGTCCAGCGCAAGATCGACGTCGCGGTGGCGCAGATAGCGCGTGATATTGGTCAGCCGCGTGCCGAACAGGAAGGTATGGACCCGGTCGCGATCGTTTGTGATGGCATGCATGAAATGCAGGAACAGGCGCGAATAGACTTCCATGGACCCGGATATATCGCACAGGATGACCAGCGGCGGATGGCGGCGCTGTTGTTTGCGCTTGCGCAAGGGGATGATGTCGCCGCCGCTACGCATGGCGGCGCGCAGGCTGGCCCGCATGTCGGCGCGCGCTCCGGCGGGGTCCGGCCGCCATCGGCGGGTGGGCACGTCCATGATGGGCAGGCGCATGCGGGCGATGGCCGCGCGGGCCTCGTATATTTCGGCGCTCGACATTTGTTCGAAATCCTTGTCACGCAGGGTTTCGCCCTGGCTCCAGGTCAGGCTGGCGTCGAATTCGGTTTCGGCTTCGCCGCTATCTTGCGTGGCCGCCGCCGTTTCCGTCATGGCCTCGGCCACGCGGCGTGAGATTTCGCGCCCATCGGCCGGATTCTCGTCCACCGGCGCCGGGATTGTCAGCCCCGCCATGCGCTCCAGCAGCTTCGGATTGCGCCAGAAAATATGAAACGCCTGGTCGAACAGCTCCCGCTGATCCTGGCGGTTTACGAAGACCGCATGCAGCGCCCAGTAAAAATCGTCGCGGTTGGCCAGCCCGACGGTCTCTGTCGCCGCCACGGCCTGCAGCATTCGGCCAGGTCCGACGGGCAACCCCGCCCGGCGCAGCACCCGCGCAAAACCCATGAGATTGACCGCGACCCGGCCCTGGTCGTTGTCGCTGGTCATCAGGCGGCCCCGGCCAGCCCGGCCTTGACCTCGCTCAGGATACGGTTTGCTTCGCTGCCCTGTATGCGGGCGATGTCGTCCTGGTATTTTAACAGCACGCCCAGGGTATCGTCGATGGCGCCGGTCGCCAGGTCGGTCTGGTCCAGTTGCACAAGGGCCTCGGCCCAGTCGATGGTCTCGGCCACGCCGGGCAGTTTGAACAGGTCCATCGCGCGCAATGCCTGGACGAAGCCGACAATCTCGGCCGACAGGCGCTTGCCGGCCCCCGGGGCCCTGACCCGCAGGATTTCAAGCTCGCGTTCCGCGTTCGGGTAATCGACCCAGTAATAGAAACAGCGCCGTTTCAGCGCGTCGTGGATTTCACGGGTGCGGTTGGATGTGATGACCACGAGGGGGCGCTCGGCGGCCTTGATGGCGCCGATCTCGGGTACGGTGATCTGGAAGTCCGACAGCAGCTCCAGCAGATAGGCCTCAAAGGGCTCGTCGGTGCGGTCCAGCTCGTCGATCAACAGGACCGGCGGGCCGTCCATGTCCGGCTCCAGCGCCTGCAGCAGGGGGCGCTTGATCAGGAAGCGTTCGGAAAAGATATCCTCGGTCAGGCTGCCCCGGTCGCGGTCACCCGAGGCCTCGGCCAGGCGGATTTCGATCATCTGGCGGGGATAGTCCCACTCATAGACCGCCGAGGAAATATCCAGCCCTTCATAACATTGCAGCCGCAACAGTTTGCGGCCCAGGCCCGCGGACAGAACCTTGGCGATTTCGGTCTTGCCGACGCCGGCCTCCCCCTCGAGGAACAGGGGCCGGCCGAGGCTTAGCGACAGATAGAGCGCGGTGGCCAGGCTGCGGTCGGCGATATAGTCGTTATCGCGCAGCAGGGACAGGGTTTCGTCTACCGACCCGGGCAGGGGTATCGTCATTTATGAATCTGGCCGCCGTGGCGGTCAGCCGCCCGCGCGCGCCTGGTTGGCGTAATATTTTGCGCGCGTCGCCTTATCGATGCAGCCGTCGTAACGCTCGAACTGCTGCTGGGTCTTGGCGCCGGTCAGAAGGCCGCCGGCCTTGGTCAAATCCAGGGCATCGCCAAATCCGTCGGCCTTCGCCTGTTCGATTGCGCTGTAGGCCTGGCTAATCATGTTTTCGCAAGCCTTGACCTTGCCGGGCGGCTGTTGGCCACCGCAGGCGGCCAGGAACAATGCGAGGGTAAGCGCGCCCGTTGTGGCCGCAAGCTTCGTAAATCCGTTTACCTTGAACTTCATTGTGGTTCCTCCAAAAAACACCTGCCATCGACTCGGCCACCCACCGCGCCGCGATATTGCCGCCCCGCGCCGCGCCGGTCAATGATCGTGAAGAAAAGAATAGGCCGCATTTCCTTAACCTGCCTTTAGCAACCTGACCCTATCATTGGCGCGGGATCGGCAACGTCCGAGGGCGAAAGATTCTCGGGTTTGCCGGATCGCCGCCATGATTACGCCAGTATTCGATGCAACGTTTCGTCGCCGCGCCGCTCCACCCGCGCCGGCGGAAACAGGAAATCAGGGGTTTGCCATGTCTTTAAAATTCAGAATCGCCATGTTCGCCGCCACCGCGCTGCTGTTGCTGCCCGCCGCCGCCCAGGCCGCGCGCGACGAAATGCGCTTCACCGATGTCTATGTCGAGGCGGAGACCGATTCACCCCGCACCTGTTTCGAATTCACCCGTAGCCTGAACACCAGTGGCACCGTGCATTACGAGGATTACCTGCGTTTCGAGCCGGAATTTTCGGCTGAGTTCACGGCCCGCGGGCGCCGGCTCTGCGTTTCCGGCATGAATCATGGCGAAATCTATGCCGCCACGTTGCTGATGGGCTTGCCCGATTCCAGCGGCAGAACGACGAAAAAAACCGAGCAGTTCAATGTTTCCGTGCCCGACCGCAAGCCGTCGCTCAGTTTTTCCGGTGCTTCCTACATCCTGCCAAGTCGGGGCGAACGCTCGCTGCCGCTGACGTCAGTCAACGTAGAAGAGGCGGACGTCAAGATCATGCGGATCAACGACCGCAACCTGATCAACGAGATCAATGCCGGCCGGGTCAGCAATCTTATGTCGCGCTGGGATTCACAGCGGATCGCCAGTCTGAATGGCGAGACGGTGTGGGAAGGCATCGTCGAGATGGAGATGGAAAAGAACCGCGGCGTCGCGAGTTCCGTCCCCGTGGGCGACATTCTGGGCCAGCCGGAACCCGGTATTTATATTGTAATGGCCGTCCCGCGCGTCGAACGCAGTGGATATGTCTATTACGAGGCCACCCAGTGGATGATTGTTACGGATATAGGCATGTCCAGCATCTGGGGCCGCGACGGGTTGCATGTGTTCCTGCGCTCGCTGCAGGACGCCGATACCCTGACCGGAACCAGGGTCCAGTTGATCGCCCGCAACAATAGCGTGCTGGGCACGGCGACCACCGACGATCAGGGCCAGGCCATCTTTGCCCCCGGCCTGCTGCGCGGCGAGGGCGGTGCCCGGCCGGGCGCGGTGATGGCTTTCGGGAAGTCCGGCGAGTTCAATTTTCTGGATATGACCAAACCGGCCTTCGACCTGACGGACCGTGGCGTCGACGGGCGCGTGGGGCCCGGGCCGGTCGACGGGTTTATCTATACCGACCGCGGCGTCTATCGCCCCGGCGAGACCGTTAACCTCGTCACCCTGTTGCGTGACGAACAGGCCGTGGCGCTGGGGAACTTGCCGCTCAAGCTTCGAATTTTGAAGCCCGACGGAACCAAACATAACGTCGTCGATCTTGCCGGCAACAATGAGGGCGGCGGCTATGAGTTCGCCCTGCCGCTGTCGAAATCGGCCAATACCGGCAGCTGGACCGTTCAGGCGCTGATCGACCCCAAGGGCCCCTCGGTGGCGAGCGTCAGCTTCCAGGTCGAGGACTTCGTGCCCGAGCGAATGGAGGTGAAACTTTCCGCCGAGGCGCCGTTCGTGGCGCCGGGCGAGGAGTATGAGGTCGCCGTCGACGCGCAGTTCCTTTATGGCGCGCCGGGCGCCGGTCTGGCGGTCGAGGGCGAAATGGTCCTGATGCAGGACAACAACCCCTGGCCCGAAATGAAAGGCTATAAATTCGGCCTCGTCCAGGAAGAGTGGCGTCCGCGCCGCGAGGAACTGGAGCCCGCCAAGACCGACGAGAATGGCCTGGCTTCCATGCGTTTCGGATTCGAGGATGCGCCCGATACCTCCCGGCCGCTGAAGGCGCGCGTGCGGGTGTCGGTCGCGGAAAATGGCGGGCGCGCGATTTCGCGCACGATCAACCTGCCGGTGCGCACCAGGGAAAGCATGATCGGCATCAAGCCACGCTCCAGCGGCGCCTGGCTCGAGGAAGGCCAGGATGCGGCCTTCGATGTCGTCGTCATGGACCGCGAGGGCAACCAGTCTGGCGCCAGCGGGCTGCGCTATGAGCTGTTTTACGAGGATTACTATTATCATTGGTACACCGAGGACGGATCCTGGAACTACCGGGTCACGATCGAGGATAATTCGGTGGATTCCGGCGAGCTCGATGTGTCCTCCGGCGACACCGCGAAAATTTCGTTCAAACGCGATTGGGGCCGATACCGGCTGGAGATCAACGACCCCGCGACGGGGGCGGCCACCAGCGTGCGTTTCCGCTTCGGCTGGTTTTCCTCCAGCGCGTCCGCGGACGTGCCCGACAAACTGCAGCTCTCCCTCGACAAGGCGTCTTACCGCGTCGGCGAGATCGCGAAAATTCATATCAAACCGCCCTTCGAGGGCGAACTTCTGATGACCGTTGCCGGCAACAAGGTCTACGAGACCCGGAATGTTTCCGTGCCGCGCGAGGGTCTGGTCGTCGAACTGCCGGTTCGCGAGGAATGGGACGCGGGCGCCTATGTGACCGCGACCTTGTTCAGAACGGCCGAAACCGACAAGCCGCATCAGCCGGCCCGCGCCATCGGCCTGGCTTGGCTGGGCCGCGATTATTCCGACCGCACGATTGACGTCGGGATCGAGGCGCCGACGCAAATTCTGCCGCGCCAGACGATCGATGTGGAACTGTCCCTCAACGGCATCGCGGCGGGCGAAAAGGCGTATGTGACGCTGGCCGCGGTCGATGTGGGCATCCTGCAACTGACCAATTTCAAAACACCGTTGCCCGCCGACTGGTATTACGGAAAACGCCTTTTGGGCGTTGGTTTACGCGATGGTTACGGCCATCTGATCGCCGCGGCCGAGGGCGGCCCGGTGACCATCCGCGAGGGCGGTGACGAGGCCGCGGCGGACCGCCATCTTGGCGGGCTGGACGCCAGTAGCGTCAAGACCGTCTCGCTGTTTTCCGGCATTGTCGCGGTCGGCGACGACGGGTTTGTGACCGTGCCGCTGGAGGTGCCCGACTTCAACGGCCGCTTGCGCCTGATGGCGGTGGCCTGGAGCAAATCCGCCGTTGGCTCGGCCGAGACCGACATGACGGTGCGCGACCCCGTGGTCAGCCAGGTGACACTGCCGCGCTTCCTGGCGCCCGGAGACGAGGCCCAGGTCAGTGTTTCGGTCCATAACGTGGACGGGCCCGCAGGCAAATATATTGTCACCTTCGAGGCCGAAGGCGCCGCCGGCATGGATGGCGGAATCATGAATTTCCAACTGGCCTCCGATGCACGGCGCGATCTTAAATGGTCGCTGAGCGGCGTGGGGCTGGGCGTCGGCGCCCTGACCCTGACCATCGCGGGTCCCGATGGGCTCAAGCTGGTGCGTGACTGGGAAATAGCGGTTCGCCCCGCCCAGACCCGCATCACGAAACAGGTCAGTTCACGTATCCAGGCAGGCCAGAGACAAACACTTTCCGCCAACCTCCTGGATGAGTTCATTCCAGGCTCCGGCGAGGCCATGGTCACGCTCAGCGCGCGTCCTGAACTGGGGCTTGCCAAATTGCTGAAATCGCTGGACCGATATCCCTATGGCTGCGCCGAGCAGACCACCAGCCGGGCGCTGCCGCTGCTTTACGTGGCGGAAGTCGCCGAATCGCTGGGGATCGCCGAAAACAGCACGGTTCTGCGGGGCAGGGTGCAGGACGCCATCAGGCGGATCTTCACCATGCAGCGGTCTGACGGATCGTTTGGCATGTGGAACGCCCGCAGCAACCGCGAGGAATGGCTGTCGGCCTATGTGATGGACTTCCTGACCCAGGCCAAGGAATTGAAATATCCAGTGCCTGAATATCCCTATCAACGCGGTCTGAGATGGCTGAAAAATAGTGTCGACGCCGCCGATTACCGTCGCGCCACCCTGCCGTCACGGACCTATGCGCTGTATGTTCTGGCGCGGGCCGGGCAGGTTCGCCCGTCGGATCTGCGTTACCTGCATGACGTATATCTGACCCAGATTCCGACCGCTCTCGGCCGGGCCCAGCTTGGCGCGGCGCTGGCCCTGTCGGGCGACAAAAGGCGGGCGGCGAGTGCGTTCGTCGCGGCGACCAACAGTTGGGATCGCAAAAGCCGCTACTGGGACGATTGGTGGTACTGGGATTACGGAACCACCACTCGCGACATGGCGGCCACGGTCTATCTGGCGACAATGTCGAATGTCAAGGAAGGCGACTGGCCGCAATATACGAAGAGGTTAGCGGAACGCATTGAAAAAGCACGATATCTTAGCACCCAGGAAAAAGCCTGGCTGATCCTGGCGGCAAGCGAGCTTGGCTCGTCGGACCCGATTCATGTGGCGGTACAGGGAAAGACGCTGCCGGAAAGCAAAAAACCGGTCTATGCCGGGTTCGTTGCGGCCGACATGTATGACGGTGTCACGGTCGCCAATCTCGGCGATAAGCCGATCTGGCAGAGTATCAGCTACAGCGGCGTGCCCCGTGACGAGATGAAGGCCGAGGACGCCGGGTTCGCCATCTTCCGGGCTTTCTATACCCTGGACGGCAAGCGCGCCAATCTGAACAAGGTCCAACAGGGCGACACGCTGGTTGCCGTGATCCATGGCGAGTCCACGTCGAAGCGTGACCAGCAGGCGATGGTGGTCGACCTGTTGCCGGCCGGTTTCGAGCTGGAAAACGAGCGGCTGGAGGGTGGACGCAATCGCGAGGAACTGCGCTGGCTGCCGGAACTGACCGCGGCCCGGCATGAAGAACTGCGCGATGACCGTTACGTTGCGGCCTTCGAGCTCAACCGGTACGGCGACCAGACCTTCAAGTTCGCCTATCTGGTCCGCGCCGTTTCGCCGGGAACCTTCAAACTGCCGGCGGTCTATGTCGAGGATATGTACCAGCCGACCTATTTCGCCCGGACCCGCATGGGGCAGGTGAATATCTTGCCGTTGGAATAACATGTTTCGGACGGCATGGGTCAGCCGAAGAAACCGCCTGGCGTCGGGCGGCGTCTTGCTGCTCGCCGCCGTGGCGGTGTTGCTGGATCTGGCGTTCCCGCCCGATCTGTCGCGGCTGGAGGATTCATCCCAACTGGTGCTGGCCGCCGATGGCAGCCTGCTGCGGGGTTTTACCACCGAGTCCGGGGCGTGGCGTCTGCCCGCCGATCCGGACGCGGTATCCCCGGCCTACATGAAGATGCTGCTGGCCTGGGAAGACCGGCGATTTACCAGCCATCCGGGGATCGATCCGCTGGCGGCGGCGCGCGCCTTCAGCCAGCTGGTCCGCCATGGCCGCATCGTTTCCGGCGCCTCCACCATCACCATGCAGACCGCCCGCCTGCTGGAGCCCCGGGAACGCACGCTGGGCGCCAAGTTCCACCAGATGTGGCGCGCGCTGCAGCTTGAGCGGCGCTTCACCAAGGATGAAATCCTCACCCAGTATCTGACGCTGGCGCCCTATGGCGGCAATCTGGAAGGCATTCGGGCCGCCTCGCTGGCCTGGTTCGGCAAGGAACCACGCCATCTGGCCCCGTCGGAAGCGGCCGTGCTGGTGGCGCTGCCGCAATCGCCGGAATCCCTGCGTCCCGACCGTTATCCCGACCGCGCCCGCGCCGCGCGCGACAAGGTGCTGGGCGTCATGGAAGGGCGTGGCGTGCTGACCGCCGATATCGTCGCCGAGGCGCGTCTGGACCCGATCCCCTCGCGGCGGCGACCGATGCCTTTCGACGCGCCGCTTTTCGCCTGGCGGATGACCACGGCCCATCCGGAGGCCGGCATTATAACCAGCACGATCGACGCCGGGCTGCAGCGCGCGCTGGAGCGTTTGGTGCTGGGCGAACAGGGCGGGCTGGACGAAGGCGCCAGCATTGCGGTCATGGTGGTGGAGAACGAGAGCCGGCGCGTGCTTGCCTATTTGGGGTCGTCCGACTTCTTCGATGACAGCCGTTACGGACAGATTGATATGATCCAGGCCGTGCGCTCGCCCGGCTCGACCCTGAAGCCCTTTATCTACGGCATGGGTTTCGACGATCTGATGATTCACCCCGATACGGTCGTCGCCGACATGCCGACGCGTTACGGCAACTACCAGCCGGAAAATTTCCTGAAGGTCTATCGTGGCGAGGTGACGATCCGTGAAGCCCTGCAACAATCCCTGAATATTCCCGCGGTGACGGTACTCATGCATGTGGGTCCGCGCCGGGTGGACGCGCGTTTGCGGGGCGTTGGTGTTAATCTGGAGTATGGCGGTGGCGGCCTGGAGCCAGGCCTGCCACTGGCGCTGGGTGGGGTCGGGACGACGCTGGGGGATCTGATGACCCTTTATGCGGGGCTGGCCGGGGGCGGTGTCGTAAAGCCGCTGTCATCCACCCTGGCGGAGGCCGGAGAGACACCGGCGATCCCGTTGATCGGCGAGGCGGCGGCCTGGTATCTGACGCGCATTCTCGAGGATGCGCCGCCGCCGACCGATTTCGTGGAATCGTGGATGACACGCGACAAACGCTATATCGCCTTCAAGACCGGCACCTCATACGGTTACCGCGATGCCTGGGCGATCGGTTATGACGCGCGTTATACGGTTGGCGTGTGGGTCGGCCGCCCGGACGGCACGCCAAGCCCCGGTCGTTATGGCCGTGCCACGGCGGCGCCGGTGCTGTTCAGGATATTCCGCCAGTTGCCGGGCAGCGGCCGCCCGGCCAATCCATATCGCCCGGAAGACGCCATCGTGGCGGCCACGCGCGATCTGCCGCCCGGTTTGCAACGGATTTCCGCCGGCGAGCAGGCCCCGGCCTCCATCGGCCGTTCGCTGGTTCAGCCGCTGCTGGTGTCCTTCCCGCCGGACGGCGCGGTCGTTGAGCTGCGCGAAGGGGAGGGCGGTTATGCGCCCTTGCCCCTGATCGCCGATGGCGGCCGCAAGCCCCTGCGCTGGCTGGTCAATGGCGAGCCACTGGACGCGTCCCCCCACCGCCGCCGCGCCGACTGGCGCCCCGACGGCGAGGGATATGTCCAGATCACGGTGATAGACGCGGATGGGGTGGCGGCCCGCGCACAGGTGTTGTTGAAGTAGAGAGAGCCTATTTACGGCCGGACTCCACCATCCCGCGCCCCGCGTCGGTCAGCTTGCAGACCAGCCAGTCGGGCTTGATGGGGTTGTTGAACCAGGGCGCGGCCCAGCCCTGATCGATGCAGGCCCTGACGGTGCGTTCGCCGACGCGCTTGCCGTTGCCGTCGAACAGCGGCAGTTTGCCGCCGGCCTGATCCAGGCCGCGCTTCAACCACGACTTTTGCACGGCCGTAGGGCGTGGCGCCCGGCGGGTTCCCTGTTCCACGGTCTCGCTGGTATTATCGACAGCGAGTTGAGGTTTGGCAGACATGGCGGTCCTGTTCCTCTTCTTGTGCCGTGAGGCCATGGTAGGATAGAAAGACCCCCGCGCCAAGAAGAGTCCGAGTCGAACGCCTGAAATCTGTATTGGATTGACCCGAATGAGCCAGCGTTCCGCCAGATTGTCGCTGATATTCTCCAGCCTGGGTCATTTCTATTTCCACATGTTTACAGCCTTCTACGCCGTAATCGTGCTGCGGCTGGAGGTCGACTGGGGCGCCAGCTATAGCGAACTGCTGTCGCTCTGGTGGGTCGGGTCGCTGCTGGTCGGGCTGGCGGCGTTGCCGGCGGGCAGGCTGGGCGACGTCTGGAGCGTGCCCGGCATGATGATCATCTATTTCATCGGCATGGGGGCGGCGGCCATCGCCTGCGGCCTGGTGTCGGGGCCGCCGCCCCTGATGATCGGGCTGGCCGGAATCGGCCTGTTCGGGGCGATCTATCACCCCATCGGGGTGCCCTGGATGATCCGCAACGCGGCTGGCAATCCGGGCAAGATGCTGGCGATAAACGGCATATTCGGAAGCCTTGGATCGGCCGGCGCCGGGCTGATCGCGGGTATCCTGATCGATGTCTCGGGCTGGCGCGCCGCCTTTATCGCGCCCGGCGCCGTCGCCATGGCGACCGGCGTTGCGATGCTGTGGTTCATGGCGCGCGGCGACATTCGCGAGCCATCCCGGGCGGGCCGGGAAAACAAGCCCGCCGGGCATGCCGGCACGGCGCGCATCTTCATCATCCTGCTGGTCGCCATGTTCACCGGCGGGCTGATTTATCACGGCACCCAGAACGCCCTGCCGAAACTGTTCGAGATACGGGTGATGGGCCTGTTTATTCCATGGGTTACGGCCAATCTGGGGCAATGGACCGGGGGGCTTCTGGGCGGCGCCAGCGGCGTCGGGCTGCTGGTCGCCGCGGTCTATACGGTCGGTGGTTTTACCCAGTTGATCGGCGGCCTGCTGGCCGACCGTTACCCCTTGAAGAACATCTATGTCGGCGCCTGGATGATAGAAATGGTCCTGCTGGTCGTGCTGGCCGGCATGGGCGGGCTGGGCTTCATCGGCATCGCCATGCTGGCGGTGATGATGAACCTGGCGCAACTGCCGGCGGAAAACATGCTGCTGGCGCGTTTCACGCCGGAGCGTCATCACGGGCTGGCCTTTGGCTGCAAGTTCGTGTTGGCCTTTGGCTCCGCGCCGCTGGCGATCCTTATGTTGTCGAAGGTCTGGGCGGCGACCGCGGAACTGGAATATCTGTTTTTGGGACTGGGCGGTGGCGCGTTGCTGATCACCACGCTGGCCATGCTGCTGCCGCACACGGAATCGGCCCGGCCCGTGCCGGCGCCTGGGGAATAAAGAATAAGGGAGATGCACAATGTTCAAATTGTACTGGAGCCCCGGCACGGCGTCGCTGGCCCCGATGGCCGTGCTGGAAGAGGTTGGCGCGGAATATGAGGCGATTCTGCTGGATTACGGCGCCGAGGAGCAGAAGACGGCGGACTATCTGGCGCTGAATCCCTGCGGGCTGGTCCCGGCGATGACCCTGCCGGACGGCCGCACAATGTTTGAGACGGCGGCGATCGTCATGCATCTGTGCGACCTGTACCCGGCGGCCCATCTGGCCCCGCCGCCCGGCGATCCGGACCGGCCGCTGTTTTACCAGTGGATGCTCTATCTGGCGGATACGATACAGCCGACCTATCGGCGTTATTATTATCCGGAACGCTTTGCGGCTGATGCCGAGGATGTCAAAAAACGGGGAACCGATACCCTGCTGGCCGAATTCGCGATCGTCGAGGATGGGTTGCGCGGCGAATGGATGCTCGGCAAACGTTTCAGCGCCTGCGACATCTACCTGCACATGCTAACCACCTGGTTCGAGCCCCCCGAGGCACTATACGCCCGCTACCCCAACATCGCCCGCGTGGCGGCTGGCGTGGAGGCGAGACCGGCGGCGCGGCGGGCGATCGATTTGCATCGGGGATGAGATCCCCGGCTTGCTGCCCAGTGATTTTTGCCATTTGCCGGGTCATTTACCCGTTGAGGGTGGATTGAATCTGGATGAAGTTCGTGGAGCCAGTATGTTGCCAAACAGCAACAATTTTTGAATTTTAGTACCGCAATCAAGATTTTTTCTTGCATTTTTCCTTTCGATCCAGCTTTATGCTGCCGCAAAGTCCCGTTGAGGGGCTTTAAACGTAAACGGCTATAACAATTTCTGGAGAGAGAAAAATGAAGAAGGGTCTTCTTGGCAGTACCGCCCTGGCGGGTGCGACTGCATTGATGGCCGGCACGGCGGGGGCGGCGGAAGCGCCGACCTGGAAGCTGACCGGCAATGCAAACTTTCAGTTGTACTGGGTCGACCAGGATTACAGCGCAACGATGTCTACCGGCAACAGTCCCGCGGGTTGGGGCGACGTCGGCGGCGCAGTGGCAAGCAACATCAGGCCGGGGTTCAATAATTTCCGGGCCTGGGATGCGCTCACGGATGACGGGGATTCCCATCCGCAGGACCATGACTGGTATTTCGGCGTCGACGAGGCGGAGCTTCAGCTCAATGTTTCGGGCGCGGCGGACAACGGTCTTAACTACGGCTTCAAGATCGAGATCAACGCCAACACCACCGACGGCACGATGGCCGACGAAGCGCGGCTGCAGTTTTCCGGTGGCTGGGGCACGGTTCAGATGGGTGACGAGGACGGCGCCGAGGACATCATGAACTATGGCGGCGAGAGCCTGATGGGCGCCAGTGGTGGCTTCGACGGCGACCAGGACGATTACACCTACCGCAACAAGAGCGGAAACCGGGCCGGCGAGCTGCGTCGCGTATATGCCTATCACCACACCGGGGTTGGTTCGGGTCTGACCTTTGATCTTGACAGCGGCGGCGGCGAAGGGGGTACCTTCGACAGAATGAACCTCGCCGCGCCGGGTTGGGCCACGATCGCCGGCGACACTTCCGACCAGACGAAAGTCTCCTATTTCTCGCCGCGTTTCTCGGGTTTCCAGGTGGGCGCCAGTTTGACGCCGACGCCGAACAACGGCGACAATTTCAAGGAAGACGGCGACTGGGAAAACCATATCGGCCTCGGCGCCAATTACGACAACAGCTTCGGCGATCTGCGTATCCGGGCCAGCGTGGTGTATTCCGCGCGTACGAATACCGAACAGACCTGGAGTTTCTTCCAGAGTCGGAATGTCGACCTTAATGAAGATGTCTCCGCCTTCTCGATCGGCGGCATCGTCGGTTGGGGACCGTTCAGCCTGGGCGCCAACTACACCGACAATGGCGATTCCGGCCAACCCAAGGTCTGGGACGAGATTAACGACATCACGATCACGGCGCCAATCGAGACCAGCTACTGGAATGTGGCGGCCGGGTTCGAGACCGGGCCGATGTATTTCTCGGTCGGTTATTTCGCCAGCACCGCCGAAATTGGCTTCCCGGGGATCGATGACAGCACCTACGACCATCTGGCGCTGACCGCGGACTATACCGTGGCGCCGGGCCTGGGGGTCTATGCCGAGATCAA
>JADFVY010000531.1 GCA_015222795.1 Pseudomonadota bacterium
CGATCACCCTGGTGCATTACCAGGAATTGGGCAATATCGAAGCGGCCGATATAATGGGGATCAGCGTGGAGGCGATGGAATCGCTGTTGTCGCGCGGCCGCCGGGCCTTGCGTGAGGCATTGGCCGGCATGCGCGACGACCTGATGGGGGAAGTCTGATGAATCTGGCGAGACTGGCTGAAATACTGGATGCCTACGGGGCCGATGCACGCCGCTGGCCGGCGTCGGAGCGCGTTGCCGCCGAGGCGCTGATCGCCGAATCGACGGAGGCCGTGGCGCTGCGTGAAGCTGCCGCCGCGCTGGACAGTTTAATGGATGCCTCTGTAGCGCCGGTCCCGTCGCCGGAATTGATGGCGCGGGTGCTGGCCGCTCGCGAGCCCGGCGCGAACGCCGGCTGGTTCGCCATCCTGTGGCCGTTCGGCCCGGTTTGGCAGCCGGTCTCGGCGATGGCGGCGGCGGTGGTGTTGGGCATCGCCATTGGCGCGGCCGCCCCGAATATAGTCATCCCCGATTATGGCGACAGCGCCATCGCCGAGGTCGAAAGCCTGGCGCTAGGCCCCACCCTGAACCTGGACTATGGACTATGACCATGCCTTCCACGCGCAAGTTGGCGATCGTGCTGTCGATTTCGATCGGGTTCAACCTGTTCCTCTGCGGGGCCATCGCCTCGGCCTGGCTGGTCAAGCGCCAGTATGGCGACGGGCCGCCGCCGCGCGCGGGCATGGCCGGCGATTTCGATTTTCGCGGCGGGCTAGCGGCGCTAGGCGGCGAGGCCCGGCCCCTGGCCCGAGAGGTAAGGCGCGAATATGGCCCGCGCCTGCGTGAGGCCGGCAAGGCCATGCACGATGCCCGGCGCGAGGTTGGCGGCATGCTGCGGGCCGACGAGATCGACCCGGCCGAGCTGGACAAGGCACTGGCGAAACTGCGGAAACGTTCCGACGAGGCCCAGGCCGTGATGCATGAATTGCTGACCGAAGCCGTTACCGAACTGACCCCCGATCAGCGCCGCAAATTTCTGAAAGCCGCCATGGAACGAGGCCCCCGCGGCGGCCGCCGCCCGCCGCCGGGCGGCCCGCCGCCGGAAAACTAAAATTTGGTTGGTTGCTTTTGAAGGCCCGACTACAATGAGCCCTTCCGGGTTGCCCAGGAGGCTTGTCTGCTCAATGCTTGCACCATATCGTTTCGCGCTCGTATTTTTCGGGATATGCGGTCTGCTGAGTCTGACCGCTTGCGGGCCGGTGAATTTGAGCCCGCATGAAGTCGACTCGGCGAGCAGCAGAACGTTGTGCGGGGTACTCAATGGACGTCCCGGCCCTACGCTGAACACACGGCGGGCCATCGACCACGAGCTGGCGCAACGGGGCAAGCGGTGTTTCGGAAAGGTCGTGATCAATAAACCGACCGAACAGCCACCCGCGAATGCTGGCGGCGGCGTGGCGCAGGCAAAACCGCCGGCGGGCGGTTCCGGTGGCGCGTCGGCCCCGGCCCCTCGAATCAAGGGAACCGGAACCGCCTTTGTCGTGAACGGGCAAGGCAATCTCGTGACCAACCATCACGTCGTGTCCAAATGCGATGATGTCTATGTGTGGTCGGGTAAAAAACTGTTCCCCGCGATCGTTATCGCCTCCGACCCGGGAAACGATATTGCCGTGGTTGAAGCCCCCGATCTGTCGGTCAGGAAAATCGCCAGATTCAGAAATGACGGCCCCCAACTCGGCGAGGATATAATGGTTGCGGGTTTTCCTTACGCCACGATGCTGGGCGGAAGTCTGAAAACAACGTTCGGGAACGTAAGCAGCGTGATCGGCCTGGAAAACAATGCGTCGGATCTTCAGATAAGCGCGCCGATACAGCCCGGTAACAGCGGCGGGCCAATTGTTGACCAGTCGGGAGCCGTTGTCGGCGTCGTCACGTCATCGATCAACAACGAATACTTGCTGAGTGGCGGCGGCAATATCGGTCAGTTGATGAATTTCGGCGTCAAGTCGGACGTGGTGGTGGTTTTCCTGAAGTCCCACAGAATCCCCATGGAAATTGTCAGCGCGGGCGAGGTGATGAGTAACGCCCAACTGGCGGCGGACGCACTGGATTACACCTATTTGTTCGTTTGCGCCTGACGACCGGTTGGGGTCAATCCCCCTCACCCGGTTCCAGCTTCATGGCCACCGAGTTCATGCAGTAGCGTAGGCCGGTTGGTTTCGGGCCGTCTTCGAAGACGTGGCCGAGATGGGCGTCGCAGGCGGCGCATAGCACCTCGGTGCGGCGCATGAAGAGGCCGCGGTCCTCCTCGGTCGCAACCGCATCCTCGGTGATCGGCGCCCAGAAGCTGGGCCAGCCGCTGCCGGAGTCGTATTTCGTTGTGGAATCGAAAAGAGGGTTGCCGCAGCAGGCGCAGATATAGGTGCCCGGCGTCTTGCAGTCGTTCAATTCGCCGGTGAAGGGGCGCTCCGTGCCCTTCTTGCGGCATATATTGAACTGCTCGGGCGTCAGTTCGCCGGCCCATTCCTCGTCGCTCTTGCGGATTTTCCCGACTGCCATCATTCCCCTCCGTTCATTCGCGCATAGTCGCGCACCTCGTCGCGAATCGCGTGCAGCAGCCGCTCGCCGATGCCCAGCTCGTCGAGACGCTCGACCGTGTTTTCCAGATAATCCCGGTTGCTGCCCAGCCGGCCCGAAGCCGTCGCCAGCGTCCTGGCCAGCGTCTCCATCGGCAGTTTGCCGGCGTAGCGGTCGCCCTTCGGGTTGATGACCCAGGTGATGGCCCGGACGTCGCCGGCCTCGCCACGCACCGTCACCCAGCGCGCATTGTAGCCGTCGGCGACCATCTCGCGCTGCCACAGCAGGGTCAGTTCGGTATCCCGGTCGCGCGCAGCGATGCGGTAGACGATGCCGCTGCACGACCCGCCGCGGTCCAGCCCCAGCACCAGCCCCGGATTGTCCGGCGTGCCGCGCCCCATCGGCGTCCACAGGCAAAAACTGCGATGCCAGCCGCGGATCATGCCGGGCCGGCGTTCGGCATAATGGAAGGCCGGGTTCCACATCAGCGAGCCGTAGCCGAAGACCCAGACATCCTCGTCCGCGCCCATGCCCTCCAGCATTCGCGCGCGCGATTCCGCCCGTTCCTCGTCGGTGCAGGGGCGCAGCAGGCCCAGCCGTTCGGCCTCGCGCCCGATTTCCTCGAACAACCCGTCGCGGATATTGTCCCGGCTATAAGTCATGCGCGATAATTTAGGGCGTTACAGCCGTCCGTCATAGGCCTGGCGGCCGATCACCGCGGATATAATGGTGAAATTTTCGGCGGCGAGGCCCTCCTTAACGGCCTTCGCCAGCCCCTCGCGGTCGCGCACCGTCACCCCGTTGCCGCCCATCGCCTTGGCCATTGCGGTGAAGTCGGTGCCGCCGAAATC
>JADFVY010000532.1 GCA_015222795.1 Pseudomonadota bacterium
AATCCACCCGCCGACCATGCCGATGATGCGTCTCGCCGCCACCGCGATCGACCGGATCGGTCGGGAACGCGTCACCATCGTTGACCAGATCGCCGCCTATGGCGGGTCGGACCTGCTATGCTATCGCGCCGCCTCGCCGGCGCCATTGGTGGAACGCCAGACGCAACTCTGGCAGCCGCTGCTGGACTGGGCCACCGAAGCCCATGGCGCCCGCCTGACGGTGACCCACGACATAACCCATGTGGCCCAGGACCCGGCCGCGCTCGAGCCCTTGCGCGCCGTCGTCGAGGCGCTGGACGATTATCGCCTGGCCGCCGTTTCGCTGCTCACTCCCATCTGCGGCTCGCTGGTCATCGCCCTGGCGGTCGAGGCCGGCCACATCGCCGCCCAGGAGGCCATGGCCGCCAGCTTGCTCGACGAGGACTGGCAGATCGAAAAGTGGGGACATGACGCCGAGGCGGCCGAGCGCCGCGAGAACGTCGCCCGGGAAATCGCCGACGCGGTACGGTTCCTGGATCTGCTGGATCAGTAGGCGGGCGGTTCCGCCGGCGGGTTGTCTCGAAGAGCGATGCCGCTCGCTGTAACGTCCGACCTTACTTCGGCGGCGGGGTCGCGGCGAAATTGGCGTCTCGGTTTACCCAGCGGATCAGATCCTCCAGTGCCTCTATTTCTTACGGGCTGACGATACAGTAGTAGAGCGCATTTTATGTTTATTCTCAACGATAGTGGAGCCGTTAACGACGTTTTTTACCAATTGATAACGTAAGAATGCGAATGTTTGCCTAGATACTAAGAATGGGACCCTTTCTGTGTATTGCCAGTGGAAAGACAATACAAAAAAGTTTGATATGGTGTGGGGGAAGCGATGCGCTTGGTAGGTATTCGCACGAGTGTTGCGGTTTCAAGTTTGATATTTTTTCAGCTGTTTGCGGGCGGCGCCATGGGCGCCGACGGCGCGTACAGCCGTGCAGTGTTGAACGATCCGGTTTGTACGATCGAGGGCGACGCCAAATGCTGGTCGCCCGCCGAGGTCGAAGACGCGCTTTCACGCATTTTTTGCGATGACGGCAGCCTCGACAATTTTTGTCTGTTGGTGGAACCGATTCCGTTGGGGGTTGTTACCAGGGGGCCGGACCCGGTCCAGCCCGTTGCGGCGGTCAAACCGGAAGGTCCTAAACTCGATGCGTCCGGTGTCCCCGAATTCAATGCCTTCGAGGAAGGTTGCGACGGCTGATTATCAGCCTGTCGATCCGTTCCATTCTGTGGTGAATTTATCCGGGTCCGGGCGCTTCTTGGGCCGCGGTTCGTTTTCCGTCGTGCCGATATAAGTGAAGGCGACGATTTCGTCGGTCTCTTCCAGCCCCAGCCCCTGTTTCACGTTCGGATCGTAGGCATGGTCGCCGGTCAGCATGACGCCGCCATAACCCTTGGACTGGGCGGCCAGCAGGATGGCCTGGGCCGCCAGTCCGGCGCCCACGATCTGTTCGACCGGCGGCACCTTGGGGTGGTTCGGATTGATCCGCGCGGCGACCACGATCAATAGCGGCACCTGACGCATCCGCTCGCGGTCCTTCTCGATTGTCGCCTCGTCGGCGTCGGGTTTTCGTTTCAGTAGCGACTTTGTGAACAGCTCGCCCAGCGCCTCGCGCGCGCCGCCGCGCACCACGACAAAGCGCCAGGGCCGCACCGCGCCATGATCGGGCGCGGTTACAGCGGCCTCCAGGAACTCGCGCAGTTCGTCGTCGCTGGGTCCGGGCTCGCCAAGGA
>JADFVY010000533.1 GCA_015222795.1 Pseudomonadota bacterium
ACCAACGCCAACGGCGGAACCAACGCCAACGGCGGAACCAACGCCAACGGCGGAACCAACGCCAACGGCGGAACCAACGCCAGTGCCGGTCACGCCACCCGCTGAGTCCACGCTGCCGATAATAATCCTGCCGGCGTTCGATGTGGTGCGTGTGACCCCGACCGGCGAAATCGTCGTTGCCGGGCGCGCGGCGCCGGGCTCGGTGGTGACCGTCTACGACGACGGCCGCCCGATCGGCCAGATCAAGGCGAACGGGCGCGGCGAATGGGTGCTACTGCCCGACTCTCCCCTGCCGCCGGGCAGCCGGGAATTGAGCCTGTCCTCCAGGCTGGGCGACGCCGCACCCGTCTGGTCGGAGAAAGTTGTGGTTATCGTTGTGCCCGAGCCGGGACTGAATGTGGCCGGTCAACCGACGGACGAATCTTCAGGTGCGCTGGTGGTCGAGATTCCGCGAACCGGGTTCGGGACGAGCGAGGTGCTACAGCAACCGCCGGCCGGCGAAACGCAGCCTGTCGAACCGGGCACGGAATTCGCCCTGTCGGTCGATGTGCTGGATTACGATGAAAACGGTAATCTGGGTCTGTCCGGCCGGGCCAACGGCAACAGCAGCGTCCTGGTCTATCTCGACAACGGACTGCTGGCCACGGCCGCGGTTGAACCGGGTGGGAACTGGCGCATAATCATAGAGCACCCGATTGTCCCCGGCCTTTATACCCTGCGCCTGGATGAAATGGCCGGCGATCAGGTGATTGCCCGCCTTGAGTTCCCGTTCCAGCGCGCCGATCCGAAGGAAATCGAGTCCGGTACGTTGCTGGTGGTGGTGCAGCCGGGCAACAGTCTGTGGCGGCTGGCGCGGCGCACCTTGGGCGAGGGCACGAGCTTCACTGTGATCTATCAGGCCAACAAGGATCGCATCCGCGACCCCGACCTGATCTATCCAGGGCAGGTATTGGAAGTGCCGCGTACCAATTGACGCGCCGGGCAGGGCGCTGTTAATTGCGCCGTCACATTAAAAATTATCCGAGGTAAATAGAGCATAATGGTGTCGAGCATTATCGATTCGGTGCGTTCGGTCCTTGTCCCAATCCATCCGGAGGGCTGGCGGTTCGTCGGTATTTTCGTCCTGGTCACCGTCATTGTCGGGGCTTTTTGGACGCCTTTCTTGTTTATTGGTGGCGTGCTGAGCGCGTGGTGCACCTATTTTTTCCGTAATCCCGACCGGATAACGCCCATACGCGAGGGGTTGGTGATCAGCCCGGCGGACGGGGTTGTGCAGATGATCGAGCCGGCCGCGCCCCCGGCGGAACTGGAAATGGGCAATGCGCCGCTGACTCGCATTAGCATTTTCATGAATGTTTTCAACGTCCATGTGAACCGCGCGCCGGTGGATGGGCGGATCGAAAAGCTCGCCTATCGCCAGGGAAAGTTTCTCAATGCGTCGCTCGACAAGGCAAGCGAGCATAATGAACGGCAATCGGTTAGAATGAAGCTGGCCGATGGGCGCGACATCGCTTTCGTCCAGATCGCGGGTCTGGTGGCGCGGCGTATTTTGATCTGGGTCGAGGAAGGGCAGAAGCTCGGCGCGGGCGAACGTTTCGGCCTGATCCGCTTCGGCAGCCGGGTCGACGTCTATTTGCCCGACGGCGTGTCGCCAGTGGTCTGTGTGGGGCAAATTGCGGTGGCTGGCGAAACGGTAATCGCCGACCTTGCCGCCGCTGAGCCGCCGCGAGAAGGAGAACATCGCTGATGTTGAAACGCCAGTCCAAACGCAAGCCTCGCCGCGGGGTACCCCGGTTTAAGGGGCTTAACATTTCCAAACTGATCCCCAATATGATCACGGTGAGCGCCACCTGCGCCGGCCTGACCGGGGTGCGCTTCGCGCTTCAGGAGAAGTGGGAATTCGCGGTGGTGGCGATTTTCGTGGCCGCCGTTCTGGATGCGTTGGACGGGCGCATGGCGCGGCTGTTGAATTCGGCCAGCGATTTCGGCGCCGAGCTGGATTCGCTTTCCGATTTCGTATCCTTCGGGGTTTCTCCGGCCCTGATCCTGTATTTCTGGTCGTTGAGCGCGCTGGGTGGAATCGGCTGGGCGGTAAGCCTGTTCCTGGTTATCTGCTGCTGCCTCAGGCTGGCGCGCTTCAACACCAATATCGGCAAACTGCCACCTTACGCCTATAATTATTTTACCGGCGTACCGGCCCCCGCCGGGGCAATGCTTGCGTTGTTGCCGCTGATGGCGACCTTCTCGTTCGATCTGGATCTCATGCGCCACCCGGTGATAGTGTCCGTGTGGACCGTGATTGTGGCGCTGCTGATGGTCAGCAGGTTGCCGACCTTCTCGTTCAAGAAAATCAAGATCCCGACAGCCGCGATTCTGCCGATTCTGATCGTGGCGGGGCTTCTGGTGGCGGGGCTCGCGGGGGCGCCCTGGCGCACGCTGACCTTGATCGGCCTCGTCTATATCGTCAGTTTCGGCTATTCAGCCTGGACGTTCCGCCGCCTGAAGGCCGAGGCCGATCGGATGCATGACGATCGCGGACCCGACGTAGACCCCGGCGAGGTCGACCCCGACGAGGCACTCGACAAGCCGCGCCTGCGGCCGGTCGAATAAGGGCGGCGCGTTTCATGCTCGATGGCGCCATAAAGAAGGTTCTGAATCCTATTTTCGGCGGAATTGCTCGCTATCTGGCGAAAACCGGTATTTCGGCCAACGCTATTACGCTGACGGCGGTCGTCGTGGGCCTGGCGGTTCTGATACCGCTGGCGCTGCAGAACTATCTGGCGGCCCTTGCGTTGATCGCCGTCAACCGGTTGCTCGACGCGCTGGATGGGGCAGTGGCGCGGCGCAACGGCATCACCGATCTGGGCGGTTTCTTCGACGTGGTCGGCGATTTTATCTTTTTTGGGGCCGTGGTCCTGGGATTCGCGCTGGCCGACCCGCAGGCCAATGCATTGGCGGCGGCTTGGCTGCTGTTCGCCTTCATGGGTGCCGAGGCCAGCTTCCTGGCCTATGCCGCGCTGGCCGAGAAGCATCATTTTCACACGGAAAGCCACGGCAAGAAATCGATATTCTTCCTGGGTGGCCTTGTCGAGGAGGTCGAGACGGTCGTGGCCTTCGTGCTGGCCTGCTTATTTCCGAGTTGGTTTCCCTGGATCGCGGTGATTTTCGGCGTTCTCTGCTGGATGACCACGGGCGCGCGCATCATGGTCGCCATCTTTACCCTGCCCCGCGGCCTGCCACCGCCCGGCGCCGAGATCGAAAAAGACGAAAACCCGGTCGCGTAAATTATTTACTCGGTTGCTTGTATGATTTTCGCGGTTTTCGCTGCTCGGCGCTCGGCGCGCCATTCGCCCCAACGATCCAATCGGGCGCGCATGTTGGCCCGCGCCATCAGGGCCGAGGGCGTCACGACCAGGGTCAGCACGGTCGCGAAGGCCAGGCCGAAGGCGATCGCCGATGAAAGCTGTGTCCACCACTGGGTTGAGGGCGCGCCGACGGTAATCCGCCGGCTGAAGAAGTCGATATTCATACTCAATACCATGGGCAGTAGCCCGAGGATCGTCGTCACCGTGGTCAGCAATACCGGCCGCAGACGCTGGGCGCCGGTACGCAACAACGCCAGCTTCGCATCCGGCTCCACCAGGCGCAGCCGGTCGTAGGTGTCGATCAGCACGATGTTGTTGTTGACCACGATGCCGGCCAGCGCGATGACGCCGACGCCGCTCATCACGATGCCGAAAGGCTGGCCGGTGACCAGCAATCCCAGCAGTACGCCGACCGTGGACATTATCACCGCCGACAGAATCAGGAAGCCGCTGTAGAAGCTGTTGAACTGGGTCACCAGGATGATCGCCATGATGAACAGGGCCACGCCGAAGGCTTTGACCAGGAACTGCTGAGCGGCCGCTTGTTCCTCGTCCTCGCCCTTGAACTTGTAGGTCAGGCCCGGCGGCAGTTCGATTCCGGCGATCCATTCGCGCAGTTCTCGCACTTTGCCGTCGGCCAGCACGCCTTCCATTACGTCGGCCTTCACCGACAAAACCCGATGCATATTGACCCGCTGCAACGTGCCGGCCTTGGGCCGAGCCACGCGCTTGACGAAATTGCCGATCGGCACCAGCCCCAGTTCGGTTCGGATGCGGATGCTGTCCAACTGGCCCAGTGTGCGGTTCGCCTCGGGGAAGCGGATGACGATATCCAGCTCCTCGTCGCTGTTGTCGGGCCGGTAGGAGCTGATATTCAGCCCCTTGGTAATCATCTGCACGAACCAGCCGATGACCGCCACATCGGCGCCGAAGCGCGCCGCCTGTTCATGATCGACCTGCAACACCCATTCGATTCCGGAGATCGGGCGGCTGTCTTCTATATCGCGCAGGCCTTCCATCCCTTCGATATGCGCTCGCACCTGGTCGACCACCGGGTTCAGCCGTTCCCAATCATCCGAGGCCAGTTCGATATGGATTGGTTTGCCGACCGGCGGGCCGCCTTCTTCTTTTTTGGTCTCGACGATGATGCCGGGGATCGCGACGCTGCGTGTCAGGATGTCGGCCAGGATTACGCTGGCCGGGCGGCGTTGGTTCCACTCGACGAAATCCAGCGAGATCGTGCCGACCACGTCCTCGGCTTCCTCGGAGCGGATCTCCCGCTTGCCACTGGCGGTATAGACGGTGATAAATTCGCCCCGTTCATCGGCGATATCCAGCACATGGGCTTCGACCCGGGCCACCAGTTCATCCTGTTCCAGGGCCGAAAGGTTACCGCGCGCGTGGATCTGCACCATCGCGCGGTCGGGCTCGACCTCGGGGAAGAATTCCACGCCCTTGCCGAACGTTCCGTATGTATACCAGGCGCCGCCCAGGGTCAGCACGGCCAGGAACAGAATCAGCGAGGGCCAGCGCAGTGTCATCGCCAGGAGGCGGACATAGAGGCCGATCGGCCCCGACAGACGCATCAGTTCGTCGCCGCTGCCGGCCGCAAGGGCATGTGCGGTATGTTCGTTTTCGGCGCCGGGCTTGCCGATATAGGCGCCGACGGTCGGCACGAAGATCAACGCCATCGCCAGCGATGCGGAAAGCGTCGCGATCAGCGTGATCGGCAGGTATTTCATGAACTGGCCGACAATGCCCGGCCAGAACAATAGCGGCAGGAAGGCGGCCAGTGTGGTCGCCGTCGAGGCGATGATCGGCCATGACATGCGTTTGGCCGCCAATCCATAGGCCAGCCTGCGCGGCTCGCCCTCGGTCATCTTGCGGTCGGCATATTCGGTGACAACGATGGCGCCGTCCACCAGCATGCCAACAGCCAGGATCAGCGCGAACAGCACCACGATGTTCATCGTCATCCCGAAGGCGGCGAGGACCAGAATGCCGCTCAGGAACGAGCCCGGGATGGCGATGCCCACCAGGAAACCGGAGCGCCAGCCGAGCGTCGCGATGACGACGATCATCACCAGCAGCACCGCGCTGATGACATTGTTCTGCAGGTCGCCCAGCATCAGCCGGATATCCTTGGATTTATCCTGGCTGTAGGTGACTTCGACGGTTTCCGGCCAGATCAGCCGTGTCGCCTCCACGGTTTCGCGAACCGCGGCGATGGTGTCGATAATATTCTCGCCGGCGCGCTTGGAGACCTCCAGGGCCAGCGCCGGGTGTCCGTTGACCCGCGCGAAACCCGTGGCGTCGCGGAAGGTGCGTTGCACCGAGGCGATATCGCCCAGCGTGACGACCGCGTCACCTTCCACCTTGACCGGCAGTTTCATGATATCGCGTATGGAATCGAATACGCCGGGCACCTTGACTGAAAATCGGCCCTGGCCGGTATCCATGGCGCCGGCGGCGATCAACTGGTTGAAGCGGCCGACGACGACGGCCATGCGCTCCGGGTCCAGGGCGTAGCTTTCCACAAGCATCGGGTCGACGATCACTTCCACCCGTTCGTCACGATCGCCCGCGATCTTGACTTCCAGCACCGAGGGAATAGCCTCGATCCTGTCCTTGAGGTCGCGTGCCAGGGCCAGCATCGCCCGTTCGGGCACCGGCCCCGCCATGGTCACCACCAGCACCGGGAACAGACTGATATTGATTTCCTGCACATGCGGATCGTCGCTGTCGGCGGGTAGCTCGTTCTTCGCCTTGTCCACCTCTTCGCGCACGTCCAGCAGAGCGCTGTCCGGGTCGAACCCGGCATCGAATTCCAGCAGGATGTTGGCCCCGCCCTCGCGCGCCCAGGAGATCATCTCCTTCACGCCCTCGACGGAACGCAGTTTTTCCTCCAACGGGCGCACCAGTACCCGCTCGGCATCTTCCTGGCTGATGCCGTCATGATTTACCGTGACATAGATTTTCGGAATAGTGATGTCCGGGTCGGCTTCCTTGGGGATTGTCAGCCAGGCATACGTGCCGCTGGCAAGAATCAGCAACAGCGCGGAAATTACCGTTCGCGAACGCGACAGGGCGGCGTCGATTAAATTCAAGAACCGCTCCCGCTTACCTTGGCCGCGGGATCCGACATGCTGCCTTCGGGCACCGGTGTAACCGTCTGGCCCGGCAATACGAATTCCTGGCCGACCGTGATGATCGCCGCTTCGCGCGGCAATCCGCTTACCCAGACGCCATCAACCCCGTCGGCTACCAGCGCGACAGGGTGGAAACGAACGATATTGTCCGCGTCCACGACCTTGACGCCAATCACGCCGGTATCGTCCAGGGTCAGCGCCGCCGGCGACATGTTATGCGCTTCGACGGCGGCCACGGGCAGGCTAATTTCCGCCGTCAGGCCCGCCGCCAGCCGGTTTTCGCTGTTCTCGATCTCCAACTCGATGCGGAATGTCCGCGTGCCTTCGCTGCCGATCGACGAGACATAACGGACCCGCCCCTCGACTATTTCGCCGGTAATCAGTCGCACATTGCCTTCGGCGCCGGCGGTGACGCCGCCAATCTCGCGCTCGGACACCTGGGCGATCGCGATCAGCGGGTCGAGGTCGATCACCAGGGCGACCGGATCGCCGACGCCCAGATAATCGCCAATCTCCACCATGCGGCTCTCGATCACGCCGTCGAAGGGGGCGCGGACCACGGTGTGTTTGATTTCGACCTTGATGCGGTGCAGGCGTGCCTCCGCAGCCTCCAGATTGGTTTTGGTTTCCGCCAGCCGGGTCTGGGTCTGGTAACCCTTGGAGGTCAGCTTGCTGGCCGCCGTATATTCGATCTTCCGCTGATTGACCAGGGCCAGCGCCTCTTCCAGCAGGGCCTTGCGATCATTCATGGCGAGTTGGACGATGATGTCGTTCTTTTTGACGACAGTGCCTTCCTCCGCCATCACAGCGACAACGCGCGCCGCGGTTTCCGCTTTGACCGTGGCGTGTCGTGATGGCTTTGTCTGCCCGGTAAGTACCAGCGAATTATTCGTCAACTCGGCCAGCGAATTTCGCACCTGCACGCGCATGGGCACCTTCACCGCCGGCGCCGAGGGCTCGGGAAGCGCGTTGGCGATTTCGGCGCCCCCGGGCGATGCGCCGCCAAGATATGGCGAGGCCATCCATCCCGCGGCCGCCAGCGTTATGAGCAGTGCTATTACGTATGAGCTTTTCATGCTCCCCGCCTATTCCGCTGCTTCGGGCTTTGGCGTTGCGCCCGCCGCTTCGACCAGCCCGTCGCGGTTTTCCTCAAGGAACGTTACCGCCGCGCCGTAGACCGCCTGGCCGAACTGGTTCACGAATACCGGGCCGGCGCCCCATCCGGACCGGTCGCAGGACTGCATATGCTCCAGTTTTTCCCGGTACCAAACGATGCGTTCGTCCAGGACACCCGCGACCGCGTTTTGCGGCAGGAAATGTTCGAAAAACATCGCCAGAAGGAAATCGGAGCGGAACTTGTCGGTGCCCGGCGCCCGCGCGATAGCCACGGTAAAGGCCGCGCGGCCGGCAGGCGTGATGGAATAGACCTTCTTGTCCGGGCGGCTGTCCTGAGCCTGTTCGCGAAGGGTAACAAATTCCTCACCATGCAGCTTTTTCAGTGCCGGATAGATCGACCCGAAACCCGCATCCGTGAAATACTGGAATGGGCCTTCCTCGAACATCTTGCGAATTTCGTAACCGCTGGCGTCGCCCAACGTAAGCACGCCGAGGCAAACCGTCCTGACATCCATGATCCTGCTCCCGCACAATAACGGGCAGCCCTGAGTGAGCCGCCAATTGGCTGTGTATCGAGTTGATATATATCGAATTGATATAAAGATATATCGGACCGATATAGGAGTCAATAATGTTCCGCTACGCGGAACGATCACAAACGCGTGAGCAGCGACGCCACTTCGCGCTAGATCGAAATCACGATTTTCCCGAAATGTTTCGCCGCCTTCATGTGATGAAATGCGTCGCGGGCTTCGGCGAACGGGAAGGTCTGGTCTATCACCGGATGCAGGTCATGCAGGGCGAGCGCGCGATTCATGTCCTCGAACATGGCGCGGCTGCCCACATAGACGCCTTGCAGGCGAACCGATTTTCGCATCAGGCCGAGCGGGTTGATCGCGCCGCCGGTCAGCACGCCGATATAGGCGATCTGGCCGCCGACGGCCACCGCCTCGATCGACTGTTCCATGGTGCCCGGGCCGCCGACCTCCAGCACATGGTCGGCGCCGCGCCCGCCTGTCAGTTCCAGCACCCGTTTCGCCCAGTCCGGCGTCGCCACGTAATTGATCGTCTCATGGGCGCCCATGGCGCGCGCGCGCTCCAGCTTCGCGTCGCTGGATGAAGTGATGATAACGCGCGCACCCGCGGCCAGGGCGAATTGCAGCGCCAGGATCGATACCCCACCGGTGCCCAGCAGAAGCACCGTGTCGCCGGCTTTCAGGCCTCCGCCCGCGATCAGGCAGTTCCAGGCGGTCAGCCCGGCGCAGGGCAGGCAGGCTGCTTCCTCGAAGGACAGGTGATCGGGAATCGCGATCAGGCCGCCCTCGCGCAGCACAGCTTCTTCCGCCAGCACGCCGTCCAGAGCGCCACCAAGCGCTGTTGCCATGGCCGGGGCCGAAATGCCGCCCGCCGGCCAGTCCTGGAAGAAGCAACCGGCGACCCGGTCGCCTGATTTCCAGCGTGTAACGCCTGGCCCCGTGGCGACGACTTCCCCGGCCCCGTCGGAATTGGGAACGCGCGGATAGGGGATGTGGCGCACCACCGGGTCCAGCACGGTGGAAAGATCGCGATAATTGATCGAGTTGGCGCGCATGCGCACCAGCACCTCGCCCGGGCCGGGCTCCGGAGTCGCGCGCTCGTTGCAGGCCAGCGCGTCGATCCCGCCATCCGATACGATTTCCCAAGCTTTCATGTCTTTCCTCCATTGACGTCAAACAGCTAAGTTGGCGCTAACTTACATCGCCGGAAACTTTTGGAAAGGGGCAGGGCGGATATGAATGACAAGCGATGCATTGCGATCATCGGCACGGGTCTGATCGGCGGCGGATGGGCGCTGCATTTTCTGCGCTTGGGCTGGGATGTCAGCGCGCATGATCCCGCCGAGGGCGCCGAAGCGCGCCTGCGCGACATGGTGACGCGGGACTGGCCATCGATGGAGCGGTTGGGCCTGGCCGGGGGAGCGAGTCGCGATCGGCTGGCCTTCCACGACAGCCTTGCCGACGCGCTGGAGGGCGCGGAGGCGGTGCTGGAATGCGCGCCGGAGCGTCTGGAGGTCAAACAGGCGCTGTTCGAGGAGATGGACGCCATGGCGCCGCCCGAGACCTTGCTGTTTTCCTGCACCTCCAGCTTCACGATCTCCGATATCCGCACGCGTACGCGGCGCCCCGAACGCTGCCTGCTGGGCCACCCCTTCAACCCGCCGCATATCCTGCCGTTGGTCGAGGTCGCCGGCGGGCCGCGCGACAGCGAGCCCGTGCAACGCGCCATGGCATTCTGGGAGGCGGCCGACAAGGTCCCTGTTCATTTGCGCAAGGAACTGCCGGGCCATCTGGTCAACCGCCTGACCGCCGCGCTGTTTCGCGAGGCCGTGCATCTGATTGCCGAGGACGTGGCCGACGTCGAGGATATCGACAAGGCCATCGCCTTCGGGCCGGGCCCGCGGCTGGCGCTGGCCGGCCCCTTCATGAACTACCATCTGGGCGGCGGCGCCGGCGGCATCGAACATTACATGCGCCATCTCGGCCCCAGCCAGGTCGCGCGCTGGAAGTCGCTGGGCGACCCGGACCTGACCGACGATGTGGCTACGAAAATAATCGAGGGCGTAAGGCGCGAGGCGGCCGGGCGCGATATCGCGGAGCTGGCCGCGGAGAGGGACGAAGGGCTGTTGCGGCTGCTGGAGATAGTGAAGCGCTGCTAACCTCGCAATACCGAGGCGAGCTCAAGCAGGTCGATTTTGAGCAGAATTTCCTCTCCGACTGCTGTTGGATTAACGGCATTGGGCAGTTCGCGGGCGATTCGTTTGTATCGCCTTGTGATCTCGTCGGCGGCGCGCCGCGCGCCTTCGGGGGACGCGGCGATAGCTTCGGCGAGGCTGCCCGGATCCAGCCGCCAGGCGGCGGCCATGTCGAAAACGTCTCGTGCAAGCTCTCTGGATCCGCGCCAGTGCAGTTTCTTGGCCAGCACTTCCGCCGCGGTTTCCAGAGGCAGGTCCCGGCCGTCGAAGGTCCATGCCCGGTAGCCAGGTTCCGTGCGCAAGGCGGAGACGATGAAATCGATCTCGCCTTCGTCACGCTGTAATTTTAGATAGTGCCCCGGTTCCTGCCATTTATCGGTGATTGCGCGCATGGTAGGGTTTCGTTGCGGCGATAGCAGGCGCATCGCTTCCGCGTCAGTCAGAAATATATCGATATCGAAGGAAATGCGATGGTCCAGCCGGAAGGCCAGTGCCGTACCGCCACCCCAGGTCCAATGTGTGGCGGGGGGTAGCGTATCCAACGCCTCCAGCGCCAGGGTGAGCAGCCGGGACCATTCAGTTTGTATAAGAGATTTGCTCATCGATCCATTCAGCGGTCGTTCCCTCGGCTTGCGTGAACTCGGCGATGCGTTTCAGCGAGGACAGAGTGGCGTCGCCCTCGATGACGAGGTCGTGGACCTGTTCGAGCGGCAATTCCTCCATCACGCCAACGAGATGCGAGAACGCATCGTTCGCCCTTTGCGAGGATCGGAACCGGGTCAGCAGGCGGCGTAGCGCCTCCTGGGTAAGCTGCCGGCGCCTTCCGGCATTGAGCTTTTTGCAGACCATCGGCAGGGTCTGGGCGGATTTCCCGGCGGCGACCGTTACCCTTGTTTCTCCATCGACTGCCGCCAGCAGGCGTTCCAGTGTATCGGCATTATATTTTCCGGATTTGCGAATACGCGAAAGGTTGGCTGGCATTATGCCAGCCTTGACCGCGATATCGGTGGCCGACAAACCGCGCTTTCGCCCGGCCTCGACCACCTGTTCGATAAGTCGCGTCGATTTTCTCATTCTGTCCCTTGTCTATAAAGATATCAATTATGATAAGTTTATTCAAGAGAAAACAAAAAGCCCCGGCGCAAACCGGGGCTTTTGCATTTATGGCTGGGGGAGCTGGATTCGAACCAACATTGACGGAGTCAGAGTCCGTTGTCCTACCGTTAGACGATCCCCCATCGGGCCGTCACGAACACCGTGAAGCGGGCTTCTATCATATAGCGTTGCGGGATTGAACCCCAAAAGATATACAAAATTAATCTTCCCTGATGTATGGGGCGGGGGTTTGCGCTAGAGCATCATCCGATCTATTGGAATCGCTTAGAGTCTGGCCCGGAATATGTTGTTGTTTTCACAGGCTTGTGTTTTCCTCCGGTTAGGAGAAGGGTGCGCCGCGATGCCGAGCATCGCAAGCGGCCTTCGACGCGGTCCGGAGGGAAACACAAGCCTGCCCGGAGGGTTGGCGTTTGCCGGCCGACTGCCGCGTTGCGGCCCTTGGCCGATGCGAGGCATCGCCCCGCGGGCCGCGCCTAAC
>JADFVY010000534.1 GCA_015222795.1 Pseudomonadota bacterium
GCCCTGAACCCCGCGACGGCCCATGCCGACGAAATCGGCAACGCGGCGGCGGGCCGCCTGCCACCCCCAAAACTCCGCCGTCACCCAAGGGAGCAGGCCAAAGGGTTGTTCCGGTCACGGGATTTTCATTGATCCTTAAGGTCTGTATCGCAAGCTGGACGGGTGTGTGCTGCGAAGCACGAACCGGGAGCGATGTATGCCGAACTGGAATCCCTTTCGTCGGAAAGACCAGGTAAAAGTGAAGAATGCGCGCGCATACTTGGCCGATGCTCCGAAATACAAAAGCCACATTTTGGGGGGTGGGCAGTGTCACGTAACCGGGATTGTTTGTCCGGTATGCACACAGTGGGGAGCGGGGGGGCCTTTTTATCCAACCGTGGATTGTTCAACCCTGTATGAACTTGGCGAGGATATTACCAAGTATATTTACGAGATATCATCTCGCAAGAGCAGGAAACCGATGACTCCGACAGAGCGTAACGAACTGGCGGAAAAGCTCATCCCGGTACTAGGGCAAGATCGTCCGATCGGATATGGGGCAATCTTCGGCGTCTCACTCGCTGAGGCAAAGGGGCCGATTGGTGATTTTGCGTGGCAAACCCGTGGACTCGTGTATGTTCGCGAATCGGTATTCAGAGAAATCAACGAGGCTGGCTTTCCGCTTGTCGGAGTTCCAGCACCACTGAAATTTCAGAAAGACCCGGGAGAGCGCCTGATCCTGCTTGAGCTTCTACCTTCAGCAAGAAGGCTGGCATCGACATTCAAGCAATGCGAAATATGCGACAGGATTCTTGAAGTTGAGGAGACACTAAGAATCGACGGTTCGTCGTTCGACGATTCCATACCCATCCAGTGTGTTTATGAATGGCCAGCCACTGCGGTATTCAGCGCGGATCTTGCTGATTATATCCGCGAAAGGGGCTTCACTGACATCAGCCTGAGCCCTATCGAAGTGGTCTGATCAGGATCAGGCCGCTCTTACCCGACTCTCCTACCCCGCGCGGGCGTCCAGCCATTCGCGGCGGAGGCGGCGGATATCGTCGACCGTGTGGCGGGCTTTCTTGCCGGTGGGGGGCAGCTCCTCGGTAAGGAAGAAGGCCGGCAGTTCGTCGTCCTCGGCGGTGAAGCCGGCTTGCTCGTTGAATTCCGCCTCCAGCTCCAGCGTCTCGCGGCCCAGCCTCGCGAAGAACTCGGTCGGCAGCTCGGTGCCCAGCGCGGTGTTGATGGCGTCGACCATGAATTCGTGATTGATGTTGGTCACGGCGCGCCCGAAGATGCAGATGCCCAGCGAATCCGCAGCCGCCGAATTGGTCTGCATATCCATGGAAATGTCCGTCAGATGTTCGGTGTCCTTGCCCTTGCAGTCATAGGCGGGCAGGTTGCCGACGGTATGGTCGGCGCCCTGGGCGGTCATCATCATGGAAATCGCGGTCACCTCGACGACGCGAGGGTCGTAGGCGCTGATCGCCTGTTTCTTGATTACCGGCACGCGCCGCACCTGGTAACGCTCGCCAACCCTGGCCGTGCCCTCGGCCAGCAGGCGGCCGCGCTCGTTGCCCTTCCGGATATCCTCCAGCGCCGCCTCCATGAAGGCGACATCGCCGAATTCACCCTGGCCGGCCTCCATCAACACGCCCAGCATGGCGCCGGCCTCGATGGTATCGATGCCAAGATCGTTGGCGATGAAGTTCAGGCGCGCCAGATCGTCTGGATCGTCGAGGCCGCAGTTGGTGCCCATCAGGCCGATGGTCTCGTATTCCAGTGGCGAGACGATCTCATTGCCGTTTTCGTCGGCATAGATGTTGCTGCATTTGATCATGCAGCCGGGCATGCAGGCATGTTCGGTATGCCCGCCGCGCGCCATGTTGCGCTCGCGGATATGCTCGCCGCCCATCTTGTTGACGCCGGTCGCGGTGTCGATCAACTGGCCGGAAGAGAAATTGCGCACCGGCAGGCCGCCGACATGGTTCATCACGTCGGCCATCATCGCCGTGCCCAGCTTGGTGTAATTCTCGATCGCCGGCTCGGCGGCCAGCTTGGCGTTGTATTCCTTGACCGAGACCATGACCTTCTTGCGGTCGTGGAAGGTCGGCATCTTGTGCTTGTCGACGACGATGGCCTTGACCTTCTTGGCCCCCATCACCGCGCCGACGCCGCCGCGCGCGGCCAGGCGCTGCGGCCGGCCCTCGGGGTCGGTGAAGGCGATGCCGGCCATCAGGCCCTGATATTCGCCCACCGGCCCGCAAATTCCGAGGCTCACCTTATCGCCGTATTTCTCGAACAGCATGGCGGCGGCTTCGATATTGCCCTTGCCCATATAGGGCTCGGCGCTCTCGAAGGTGATCTCGCCCTCCTTGGGCACGCGAATGACCACCCAATCGTCCGAGGCGCCATAAAGCGTCAACCCGGCGAGTTCCAACTGGCCCAGCGCGAAGGCGAAGGTGCCGCCGGAGTTGGCCTCCTTGATGCCGCCGGTCAGCGGGCTCTTGCAGCCGACCGACAGGCGGTTGGCATTCGAGAAATTGGTGCCGGAAAACGGCCCGGCCGAGAAAATCAGCGGATTCTCCGGCGATAGCGGATCGACCTTGGCGGCACCCGCCTCAAGCAGCGTCTTGACGATGTAATGCCGCCCGGCGCGCGCCAGCGCCTCGCCCTCCATCTCTTCCGTTTCGATGGTCCGGTCGCCCAGGTTGATATGAAGATATTTACGCATGTCGCACCGTCCGTTCCGCTGAATGTCCTGCACAGGCCATATATTACAACAGGCCATATTGGCAACCGCGAATGGCCGTTACTCAGTATACTGATAAAATAATAGGCGTGCAATAACGATGCGATTTTCGTTGAGGCCGCACGCTCATCTATCTATATCGCCTGTATGAATAACATCAATTCTCTACCCACCCCCTGCCTGTTGCTTGACCGCGCGGTGCTGGAATCCAACTGCCGGCTGATGGCCGAGCGCATGACGAAACTGGGTGTGCGGCTGCGGCCGCATATGAAGACCGCGAAATCGGCCAATGTGGCGCGGCTTGCGACCGCCGGGCATTTCGGCGGGATCACGGTCTCGACCCTGCGCGAGGCGCATTATTTTGCCGAGCGCGGGTTCACCGACATTCTGTACGCCGTTGGTTTCGTACCCTCGAAGATCGGCGAGGCCTCGACGTTGCAGGAAATGGGCGTCGAGATAATTTTGCTGACCGACAGCATGAAGGCCGCGGCCGAGACCGCCATCCAGGCGGCCGCAATGGGACATAAATTCCCCATGATGATCGAGATCGACACCGGCGACGGGCGCTGCGGGCTGGACCCGGTCTCGGAAGCCGGCGATATCGTCAATCTGGGACGCGTCATCCACAAGTCGGCGGCGCTGGAACTGCGCGGTGTGCTGACCCATGCGGGCCAGTCCTATCACGGCGCATCCGTTGAGGCGATCAAGGCGATTGCCGAGGATGAGCGCGCCGGTATCGTTGCCGCGGCGGACCTGCTGCGCGGCGCCGGATTGCCCTGCCCGGTGGTTTCCGCCGGCTCGACGCCGACGGCGCGGTACGCGGAAAATCTGGACGGGGTTACGGAAATGCGGCCCGGCGTCTACATGTTCGGCGATGTAGATCAGGCGCTGATCGGTTCCTGCACGTACGACCATATCGCGGTCACCGTGCTGGCCAGCGTGATCGGCCATAACCGGCGCACGAAGAAGATCGTCACGGACGCCGGCGGATTGGCGCTGTCCAAGGATATCGGGCCGGCCGAGTTCGACCCGGATACCGGTTACGGCACGGTGACGGGCAAGGGGGGCAAACCGCGCGCCGACCGACTGTATGTCGCGGCGGTCAGCCAGGAACACGGCCAGCTGGCCCTGCCCGGCGGCGCGGAGCCGCCCTGGGATGAATTTCCGGTCGGCGGGCGGGTGCGGATTTTGCCCAACCATGTCTGCATGACGGCGGCCGCCCATAACAGCTATCGCGTGATCGGCGAGGCCGGGAAAATCACCGAAAAATGGGATCGCGTGAACGGCTGGTAGAGGTGAAATGCTGCAATGCAGCAATTCGTCTAACATACCTTAATAAAAGGTAAAAACGAGCTATTCGATTTTCCGATTACTGCCCTGCAAAAAAATCATTCCTCCTTTGGCGCTGGCGGGCATATATACCGCCCAGACAACATTTCTTCATTAACCCGTGCCAAGGAATACCGATCATGTTTTTAGACCGCATCAGCAATGATTACCGCCGTTGGCGCGAACAGCGCCGCACCGTTGCCGAACTGTCCAGGCTCAGCGCCCGTCAGCTTGAGGATATCGGCATCGCGCCGTACGAGATCGAAGACGCCGCGCGCGGCATGTTCCGCCGTTGATGGTAAAATAAAGGCGGGGACGTTCGATATAATTTGCCGAACGCTGCCCCGCCTTATTTTCCCGTTACCACGGCCCGGCTAACTAATTCTTCGGCCTTTGCCGCGGTTTGCAGCCTGCCAAAGCCCGACCATATTTCGACCGCGTTCGTTATGGTCCCGGTTAGTGGACCCGGCTTCACCGCCGTCCCGAACAAAGCCTTGTTCATAGGCTTGTCGTAATAGGCGATGCCCTTGCGCATCTCCTTGACCACGTCATCATCCCTCAGCCAGCGCCCGACACCCGCCGCAATCAGCTTGGCGGAATCGTTGGGATTCCTTTTCGCCCAGGCGATAGCGCGCAGCCAGGCACGGTACAATCCCAGAAATTCCTTCCGCCGTTTATCAAGCACCTCGCCGCGCGCCACAACCATCTCCACCAGTAATCCGGGCTGCTTCGAGCTGTCGGTCAACACACGGCCATGCTTCATCTTGGCGGTGCGGGCCAGCCAGGGATGCCAGGTGACGGCGGCATCGACTTCCCCGCGTTCGAAAGCCAGGCCGGCCTCGCCGGGCGCCTTGGAAATCGTTGTTATGTCGGTTTGGGTCATGCCCGCCGTTTTCAGCAATGCGTTCAGGTAGAACTGCCGGCTGGAATCCGGCTCGACCGCAATCGTTTTGCCCGTCAGGTCCGAGATTTTCTTTATGTCGTTATTCGCGACAAGCCCGTCGCCACCATCGGATTCGGCGATAGCGAAGACGAACCGCAGCTCACCATCCGCCGCCAATTGCAGGATAGCCTCGTCGATATTGGCGGTAATCGCGTCCACCTCGCCGGTGGCCAGCGCCGAGGCGCGGATCCTGACATCCTCGATATTGACCAGTTCGACCTCCACGCCCTCCTCGGCGAACCAGCCTTTTTCCAGCGCAATGAAAAACGGCCCCGGCGCCACCCAGCTCTCATAGCCAAGCCGCAGGGGCTCGGCGCGGGCCGGCGGGGCGGCCAGCAACAGCCCAAGCGCCAGCAGCACCATCCACGCCGTCGCGCCGCGCCTGGTCCTCAATACCTTCATGCCGTTCCGTCCGGGCCGAATATCCCGCTCATCCCTGCCTTTGTTTCTCCAGTTTGTCGGCCATGATGCAGAGTATCTCGTACATCATCGTGGCGCCGACCAGCGCGGTCATGCCGGTCTGGTCGAAGGGCGGCGAGACTTCCACCACGTCGGCCCCGATGATGTTCAGCCCCTGCAGGCCACGGATCATCTGCTGTGCCTCGCGGGTCGTAAAGCCGCCGATTTCCGGCGTGCCGGTGCCCGGCGCATAGACCGGGTCCAGCCCGTCCACGTCAAAGCTGACATAGGTCGGTCCGTCGCCGGCGACCTGCCGGGCCTCGGCGATGACCGCCTCAATGCCGAGGTCGTAGAGCTCCTCGATGGTGATCATGCGGATGCCCTGCTCGATGCCCCAATCGTAATCTTTCTCGCCATACAGCGAGCCGCGGATGCCGATCTGGATGGTGCGTTTGGGATCCAGCACGCCATCCTCGATGGCGCGGCGGAAGGGGGTGCCGTGGGTATAGTGATGTTCGCCGAAATAGCGGTCCCAGGTGTCGTTATGGGCGTCGAAATGCACCATGCCCAACGGCGCGTCCTTGCCGATGGCGCGCATGATGGGCAGCGAGATCAGATGATCGCCGCCGGCGGTAAGCGGCAGAATGCCGGCCGCATGCAGGCGCGTATAATATTCCTCGACCTTTTTTAGTGTATCGAACAGGTCGATCGGGTTTACCGGCACGTCGCCCAGGTCGGCGCAGTTGGCGGCCTCGAAGGGCCGGATCCGGCTGACATGGTGGATATTGCGCATCAGGGTCGATTGATCCCGGATCTGCCGGGGGCCATGCCGCGCGCCGGCGCGGTTGGTGGTGCCGCCATCCCAGGGCACCCCGACCAGCCCGATCTCGACATCGGTCCAGTCCTCGACATAGGGCAGCCGCATGAAAGTGGCAATGCCGGCAAAACGGGGCATGATGTTGCCGGATACCGGCCTGAAGGGACGTGTTTCTTCCGCCATGACGATCGACTCGCTTTCTTGTTTGTACAGGGGCTTCTTGTTTGTACAGGAGCGCACGGCCCGACAGACCGCAGCCGTTGCGGGATTCTTCCCATGACCCGGCGCGCCGGTCAATGGAATAAGAAATTTTGCGCCCGAAGTAAGAATGGGCCCTTGAATCCCTTGATCCCGCATGCGATCTCCGCTAGACACTCAGCCGTCCACAATGACCATTGCGCATGCGTCCCCTTCGTCTAGCGGTCAGGACGTCGCCCTCTCACGGCGAAAACAGGGGTTCGATTCCCCTAGGGGACGCCA
>JADFVY010000535.1 GCA_015222795.1 Pseudomonadota bacterium
AAGGGTCGCAAGACCCGGAGCAACAAGAAAACCGACTCGCTGATTATTCGGCGTCGGCATCGCAAGAAGTAGGAGGGCGTCACTTTGGCACGCTCGGTATGGAAAGGCCCGTTTGTTGATGGTTATCTGCTTAAGAAGGCGGAGACCGCGCATTCGTCCGGCCGCAACACGGTCATCAAGACCTGGTCGCGCCGTTCGACTGTTCTGCCGCAGTTCGTCGGTCTGACGTTCGGCGTTTACAATGGCCAGAAGTTTCTGCCCGTTCTCGTCACCGAGAATATGGTGGGCCACAAGTTAGGCGAGTTCTCGCCGACCCGGACCTACTACGGGCACGCGGCCGACAAGAAATCTAAGAGGCGCTGATCGATGGGTAAACCAGCACGTGAAAGAACTCTTGCCGACAATGAGGTGAGATCGTTCTCGAAGCTCATGAGGACCAGCCCGCAAAAGCTGAACCTGGTGGCGCAGATGATCCGCGGGAAGTCCGCGGACCTCGCGCTCGCCGACCTGACCTTTTCCAAGCGGCGTATAGCCGGCGAGGTGAAAAAGGTTTTGCAGTCGGCGATCGCTAATGCCGAGAACAATCACCAACTCGACGTCGATCGTCTTTATGTGAAGTCGGCGACCGTGGGTAAACAGTTTACAGTGAAGCGTTTTCGTCCCCGCGCGCGTGGTCGCGGAGCTCGGATCGTTAAACCTTTCAGTAACTTTACCGTAATCCTGCGTGAACGCGAGGAGGCCGAATAATGGGTCAAAAAGTCAACCCGATCGGACTCCGTCTCGGGATCAACCGAACTTGGGATTCGCGCTGGTATGCGGATCGGAATTATGGCGAGCAGCTGCACAAGGATATCAAGCTGCGGGCGTATATCGAGGATCGCCTGAGCCAGGCTGGCATCTCCAAGGTAGTTATCGAGCGCCCGGCAAAAAAAGCACGGGTGACGATCTACAGTGCGCGCCCTGGCGTGGTGATCGGTAAAAAGGGTGCCGATATTGAAAAGTTGCGGCTCGATGTAATGAAGATGGCAGGCGGCGATGTTACTTTGAACATCGTCGAGATCCGCAAACCCGAAATCGATGCCAAGTTGGTGGCAGAGAACATCGCCCAGCAGTTGGAACGCCGCGTCGCGTTCCGCCGGGCCATGAAGCGAGCGGTGCAGTCGGCCATGCGGCTCGGCGCCCAGGGGATACGGATCAATTGCGGCGGCCGTCTTGGCGGTGCGGAAATTGCCCGCACCGAATGGTACCGTGAGGGACGCGTGCCGCTGCATACGCTGCGCGCCGACGTTGATTACGGTACTGCCAGGGCGAATACAACTTATGGCGCTTGTGGCGTAAAGGTCTGGATCTTTAAGGGCGAAATTATGGCTCACGATCCGATGGCACAGGACAAGCGTGCACAGGAACAGCAGCAGGGCCGCTAAGGCCAGGCGAGTATGAAGAAGGTAAACGGGACGAAACGATATGCTTAGTCCGAAGAGAACAAAGTTTCGCAAGCAGCACAAGGGCCGTATTCACGGCACTGCCAAGGGCGGAACAGAGCTGAATTTTGGTAGCTATGGCCTGAAGGCCATGACCACCGGCCGCATTACCGCGCGCCAGATCGAAGCCGCGCGCCGTGCGATTACGCGTCATGTGCGCCGTGTCGGCAAGGTCTGGATCCGGATCTTCCCCGATGTCCCGGTCAGCGGCAAGCCGGCCGAGGTGCGCATGGGTAAGGGTAAGGGGTCGCCGGAATACTGGATGTGCCGCATTAAGCCGGGCCGCATTATGTTTGAGATGGAAGGCGTTGATGGGCCGACTGCCAAACGCGCCTTTGAATTGGCCGCGGCCAAGCTGCCAATACAGACGCGTTTTGTCAGCCGCCTGGGCCTGGAGGGTTGATGCAATGAAATCGGATGATTTGCGACATAAGTCGAACGATCAGTTGAAGGATGAGCTACTCGGTTTGCGGAAGGAGGCGTTCAATTTGCGCTTCCAGAGGGCGACCGGCCAGCTTGAAAACACGGCGCGGGTCGGTCAGGTTCGGCGCGATATCGCGCGGATCAAGACGATCCTTACCGAGAAGCGTAAGGCTTCCTAGGAGATACGGGACGATGCCAAGGCGAACAGTGCAGGGCACGGTAGTGTCGGATGCCGCGGACAAGACGATTGTGGTCAAGGTTGAGCGCCGGGTGCGCCATCCCGTCTACAAGAAGTTCATTACGCGGTCGAGTAAGTACATGGCCCATGACGAGGCCAACAATGCGAAAGCGGGCGACATAGTGCGTATCCGCGAATGCCGCCCGCTCTCCAAGCGTAAATGCTGGGAACTGTTAAGCGAAGCGGCCGCGGAGGCCAAGGAGTAACGACATGATTCAGATGCAAACAAATCTGGATGTAGCCGACAACTCCGGCGCAAAGCGTGTGCAGTGCATTAAAGTACTGGGCGGCGCGAAGCGGCGGACGGCGGGAGTTGGCGACGTAATTGTCGTATCCGTCAAGGAGGCCATCCCGCGCGGCCGCGTCAAGAAGGGTGAGGTTTTGCAGGCGGTAGTTGTTCGTACCGCCAAGGAAATTCATCGTCAGGACGGCTCTTCGATCCGCTTCGACCGCAATGCGGCGGTGCTGATCAACAAGCAGGGCGAGCCGATCGGAACGCGTATTTTTGGACCGGTGACGCGCGAGCTCAGGGCCAAGAAGTTTATGAAGATTATCTCGCTGGCGCCCGAGGTCCTGTAAGGGGCCGGGCGGAAATAGGTGCTGGAATGGCAGTGAAAATGAAAATCAGGAAAGGCGACCGGGTGGTCGTGCTTACCGGAAAAGACAAGGGCAAGACCGGGTCGATTCTTCGGGTTATCACGAAGGATGAGCGCGTGGTCGTCCAGGGCGTAAATCTCGTCAAGCGTCACACCCGGGCCGACCGGGTTAACGCGGGCGGTATTATCGACAAGGAAGCCCCCTTGCATATTTCGAATGTTGCCCATGTCGATCCGAAGACGGGTAAGCCCACGCGTGTCGGCTACAAATTTATCGAGCCCAAGGGCAAGGGCGAGAAACCGACCAAGATCCGCTTCGCCCGGCGTTCCGGCGAAGTGATCGATAGTTGAGCGAGGACAAGCGGATGACAACTCGTTTGCGCGAGATTTACGAGAAGACGGTGAAGCCCTCGCTGATCTCCGAGTTCGGGTACAAGAGCCCGATGGAGGCGCCGAAGATTTCCAAGATCGTCATCAATATGGGGATGGGCGAGGCTGTTGCGGATTCGAAAAAGATCAATCACGCAGTCGAGGAAATCACCATGATTACCGGGCAGAGGCCGGTTGTGACGAAGGCCAAACAGTCGATCGCCACATACAAGCTTCGCGAAGGCATGCCGATCGGCGTAAAGGTAACGTTGCGGCGCAAACACATGTACGAGTTTCTTGACCGCCTGGTCACCATCGCGCTGCCGCGCGTGCGTGATTTTCGCGGTGTGCCGGGAAATAGTTTTGATGGCCATGGCAACTACTCGCTTGGCCTGAAAGAGCAAATCGTGTTTCCCGAGATTGATTATGACAAGGTCGACGCTGTACGTGGCATGGATATCGTCATTGTGACGACGGCCAATACGGATGCGGAAGCCAAAGCCCTGCTTAAGGGCTT
Organism: Pseudomonadota bacterium; assembly: GCA_015222795.1. GTDB lineage: Bacteria > Pseudomonadota > Alphaproteobacteria > UBA8366 > JADFVY01 > JADFVY01. Next base: position 3,625 of record JADFVY010000535.1, read on the forward strand.
CGAAATGCCCTTTGTGAATTGAACGGGCGCACGGAGTACGGAAATGGCTAAGAAAAGCGCCACCGAGAAAAACGTAAGGCGTCAGCGTCTTGCGAAGAAATTTGCGAACAAGCGTGCCGAGCTTAAGGCGATCGTAATGGATCGTTCGCTGGAGCCGGAAGAGCGATTCGCCGCACAGTTGAAGCTTGCTGAGCTTCCGCGTAACGGCGCCGCGGTGCGGGTTCGTAACCGGTGTTTGGTCTCGGGACGTCCCCGCGGCTATTATAGAAAGTTCAAGATGTCGCGTATTGCGCTTCGCGAACTCGGGTCGCTGGGCAGAATCCCAGGGCTTGTAAAGTCGAGCTGGTAAGGGAGGGCAAGGGCAATGTCGATGTCAGATCCCCTTGGGGATATGCTCACCCGCATCCGTAACGGTCAGCGGGCCAACAAGTCGATTATAACGGTGCCGGCCTCCAAGCTGCGCAGCAACGTCCTCGACGTTCTGCAACGCGAGGGCTATATCCGCGGCTACAGTTGGGCGGAGATTCGCAGCGGTATCGCGGAGTTGACGGTTGAGCTGAAATATAGTGAGGGTCAGCCGGTGATTCGCGAAATCAACCGCGTTTCAAAACCGGGGCGCCGCGTCTATTCGGGCGTCAGGAAGATGCAGCCGATTTATAACGGGCTGGGTATCGCGATCCTGTCGACACCGCGTGGTGTCATGTCGGACAACGAGGCACGCGCGGCCAATGTTGGCGGCGAAATCCTCTGCCAGGTGTTCTAGGAGCAGATCATGTCCAGAATTGGCAAAAATCCGGTGGAAGTGCCGAGTGGCGTCGAGATTTCGATCGTCAACGATCTTCTGACCGCGAAGGGAAAGAACGGTACTCTTACGGTTCGGCTGCACGAAGCGGTCGAGGTAAGCCAGGGAGACGGCAAGGTCGTCGTTAGCCCGCGTGAGGGTGCGTCGGCGGCTCGCAAGATGTGGGGCACGATGCGCAGCATGATCAACAATGCGGTGATCGGCGCGTCGGAAGGTTTTACTGTCCGATTGTTGATCAATGGTGTTGGGTATCGTGCGGCGGTCCAGGGCAACATCCTGAATCTGCAGCTGGGTTACAGTCACGATATTCAATATCCGATCCCCGAGGGGATCACGGTCAAATGCGAACGGCCGACAATGATTGAGATTTCGGGCGCCAGCAAACAGCAGGTTGGCCAGATTGCCAGCGAAATCCGCGCTTATCGCAAGCCCGAGCCCTACAAGGGCAAGGGTGTGAAGTACGAAAACGAGTTGATCGTACGCAAAGAAGGCAAGAAGAAGTAGGAATAACGGCAATGCTGAGTACAAAGGAATTGTTCGATCGTCGTGCACGGCGGACCCGCTATCAGCTCCGCAAGCGCGCCAAGGGCCGCCCGCGGCTGTCGGTCTTCCGTTCGGGCCTGCATATCTATGCGCAGGTTATCGATGACAGCCTGGGCAAGACCCTTGCGGCGGCATCGTCGATCGAAAAAGATTTACGTAAGAAGCTGAAGACCGGCGGCACCAAGGAAGCCGCTGCGGAAATCGGCAAATTGATCGCTGAGCGCGCCAAAAAGGCGGGTGTCACCGAGGTCGTGTTCGACCGCGGCGGCTATGCCTTCCACGGCAGGGTCAAGGCCCTGGCGGACGGCGCGCGTGAAGGCGGATTAAGTTTCTAACGAGGGCCGAATCTTATGGCACGTTCACCAAGGGACAATCGCGGTCAGCGCGAGGAATCCGAATTTATTGAGAAACTGGTTGGCATCAACCGGGTAGCCAAGGTGGTAAAGGGCGGGCGCCGTTTCGGCTTCGCCGCCATCATGATTGTCGGCGACGGCAAGGGACGCGTTGGGTACGGTGCGGGCAAAGCTCGGGAAGTGCCCGAAGCGATCCGCAAGGCGACCGAGAATGCCCGCAAGTCCATGGTGCGCATCCCGCTTCGCGAGGGCCGCACACTGCATCATGACGTCAAGGGCCGCTATGGCGCGGGCCGGGTCTTCATGCGCAACGCGCCTCCGGGAACCGGTGTCATTGCCGGCGGCCCGATCCGCGCGGTGTTTGAGGCCCTGGGTGTGCAGGATGTTGTTGCCAAGTCAATTGGCAGTTCCAATCCGCATAACATGATCAAGGCCGCTTTCGATGGTCTTAACAACTGCATGTCGCCCCGGTCTGTCGCGACGAAGCGTGGCAAAAAGGTCAATGATATTATTGGCCGACGGGAAGGCGATGCCCCCGCGAAGGAGACGGTTGATGGCTAAATCCGGCAAACCGACACTTCGGGTCACCCAGATTCGCAGCGCTATCCGCCGCCCTGAAGACCAGGGTGCGACGTTGCGTGGCTTGGGGCTGGGCAAAATGCACAGAACCCGTGAACTCGAGGACACGCCGTCTGTTCGCGGCATGATCAACAAGATCAAGCACCTCGTGCGTGTCGAGGATCCGGGCTGACCGCCCGTGATTCCGTAACGCACAAGTCCAAGGAACAGTTTCGATGAAACTCAACGAACTTTCAGATAATCCCGGCGCCCGTAAAAACGCTACTCGGGTCGGTCGCGGTATCGGGTCGGGTAAGGGTAAGACCGCCGGCCGGGGCGTCAAGGGCCAGAAATCGCGCAGCGGCGTCGCGATCAAGGGTTTCGAGGGCGGCCAGATGCCGATCTATCGCCGCATGCCGAAACGCGGGTTCACGAATATTTTCCGCAAGGAGTTTGCGGTCGTGAATCTGGGACGGCTGCAGCAGGCCATCGACGACAAGCGCATTGACGCGAAGAAAACGATTGATACGGCGGCGTTGATGACTGCTGGTCTGGTCGGCCGTCGCGTCGGCGATGGCGTACGTCTACTTGCAAATGGCGAGTTGACAACCAAAGTAACCATTGACGTTGCTGGTGCATCGAAATCCGCGGTTGCGGCTGTCGAGAAGGCCGGCGGAAATGTCGTGTTGCCGGAAGTCAAAGCCAAGCCTGAAGGCAAGAAAGCCTTGAGGCGCAAAGGCAAGGACAGGGGCGAAGGCGAAATTAAGGCCGAAGTCAAGGCCAAGCCCGCCGAAGGCGAATAAGCCCCGGCCGGGGACGACTGAACACTGACGCCGGTATTACCCGGCAGGGATCCGTTGTATGGCATCAGCCGCTGAACAGTTAGCAGCCAATTTCAATTTCGGGGCCTTTAACAAGGCGACGGAACTCAAGAAGCGCCTCTGGTTCGTCCTGGGCGCTCTGGTTGTCTACAGACTTGGCACCTATATTCCGCTGCCCGGAATTAATTCGGTAGCGCTGGCGGATCTTTTTTCGCGCCAGTCGGGGGGGATCCTCGGCCAGTTCGACATGTTTGCAGGCGGTGCGCTGAGCCGCATGTCGATTTTCGCGCTGAATGTGATGCCGTATATTTCGGCGTCGATCATCATGCAGTTGATGACTTCGGTGGTGCCTTCCATAGAGGAATTGAAAAAAGAGGGCGAGACCGGGCGTAAGAAAATAAACCAGTACACCCGATATCTGACGGTGGTGCTGGCAACCGTTCAAGGTTACGGCATTGCGGTTGGCCTGGAATCCAGTGGGTCCGTCGTGATTAATCCCGGCCTGTTCTTCGAAGTGTCCACGGTGATCACCGTCGTTGGCGGTACCATGTTCCTGATGTGGTTGGGCGAACAGATTACCCAACGCGGTATCGGCAACGGCATCTCGCTGATCATCTTTTCGGGGATCGTGGCTAATCTTCCCTCGGCACTGGCAACGACCTTCGAGTTGGGGCGCACAAACGTGCTGCCGACCCTGTTGATTGTCGTCCTTCTGGTTATGTCGGTAGCCGTCATCGCCTTCATCGTTTTCGTCGAGCGGGCGCAGCGGCGCATCGTGGTGCAGTATCCAAAGCGCCAGGTCGGCAATCGCATGTTCGGCGGCGAATCGTCGCATATGCCGCTGAAGCTGAATACGGCCGGCGTCATTCCGCCGATTTTTGCCAGTTCGCTGTTGCTGATGCCGGCGACCTTCGCCGGGTTCGGTGGCGCGGCCAGTGATGGTTCGGGGAACAGTATACTGTTCTGGATCACCTCCCATCTGGGCCGCGGCCAGCCTGGTTACCTGCTGGTCTATGTATCCTTGATCGTGTTTTTCGCTTTTTTCTACACCGCGATCGTCTTTAATCCCGGCGATACCGCGGACAATCTGAAGAAACATGGCGGGTTTGTCCCAGGGATACGTCCCGGCAAGAATACAGCGGATTATCTGGATTTCGTCCTTACCCGGTTGACGGTTGTCGGGGCGGGCTATCTGGCGGCGGTGTGTATTCTGCCGGAAATCCTGATTTCGCAATATAACGTGCCGTTCTATTTTGGCGGAACGAGTCTGTTGATTGTGGTTAGCGTGACCATGGATACGGTTGGGCAGGTCCACGCTCATATGCTGGCGCATCAGTACGAAGGGCTGATAAAAAAGTCAAAACTTCGCGGGAGACGTGGATGAATATCATACTCCTGGGGCCCCCTGGCGCAGGCAAGGGGACCCAGGCTGAAAGACTGGCGAAGTCCCATCGCATGATCCAGCTTTCGACCGGCGATATGCTTCGCGTCGAGGCTGCGTCGGAAAGTGAACTTGGCAAGCAGGCCAACGAGATTATGGAATCCGGCGATTTGATGCCGGACGATATCGTGGTCCAGATCGTGGCGGAACAGTTATGCCGCGACGAGTGCGAGTTCGGTTTTACCCTTGATGGATTTCCGCGTACGGAAACTCAGGCCAGGGCGCTGGACGGGATCATGAGGGAAAAGGGGCTGAAGCTCCATGGGGTCATCGAAATGAAAGTTGACGACGATGTCCTGACGGAACGGATTACCGGGCGGTTTTCCTGCGCCAAATGCGGCACGGGGTATCACGATAAGAATAACCGGCCCAAGGTGAATGGTGTATGCGATGAATGCGGTTCGACCGAGTTCAAGCGCCGCGCCGACGATAACGAGGAAACCGTGCGCCAGCGCCTCGCGGCCTATCATGCGGTGACCGAGCAGATCCTGCCCTTCTATAAAGAGAAGAGCATTCTGCGTAGCGTCGATGGCATGGCGCCGATCGACCAGGTAACGAAACAGATTGAAGACGTAATTGAGAGTTTGCAGTGATTGACATGAGGCTGGATAACCCTATAATCCGCGCGCTCGGACCGGCAACGGTCCGGTGGTCGGGTGCGCCCGGGTCACGGTCGTCGTCATTGGCAGGCGTTCCGGATTTTAAACGTATATTGAGGAGCTGACAGCGTGGCACGCATCGCGGGCGTGAATATCCCGACGCAGAAACGCGTTGAGATTGCCCTTACATACATACACGGTATCGGTCGCACGAAGGCGACCCAGATTTGCGCAAAATGCAACATTCCGGCCGAGCGCCGGGTGCAGGATCTCACTGAGTCAGAGACGATGCAAATGCGCGAGATGATTGACAAGGATTACGTGGTCGAAGGTGACTTGCGCCGTCAGGTGGCAATGAACATCAAGCGGTTGCTTGACCTGGGCTGCTACAGGGGTTTGCGCCATCGGCGCGGTCTGCCTGTTCGCGGTCAGCGCACCCACACCAACGCACGCACCCGCAAGGGCAAGGCGAAACCGATCGCTGGCAAGAAGAAGGCATAAGAGGCCATGGCAAAGCAGACTACCACTCGCCCGCGGCGTCGCGAGCGCAAGAACATCTCCTCGGGCGTGGCGCATGTCAACGCCACCTTCAACAATACGATGGTCACCATCTCGGATGCGCAAGGCAACGCGATTTCCTGGTCATCGGCTGGTAGCCAGGGCTTCAAGGGCAGCCGCAAGTCGACGCCCTATGCCGCCCAGATGGCGGCGGAAGACGCCGGCCGGAAGGCGATGGAGCACGGCATGAAGACGGTGGAGATTGAGGTCAAGGGGCCGGGGTCGGGCCGTGAATCGGCGCTCCGTGCGCTGCAAACGGTCGGCTTTACCGTCACCGCCATTCGCGATGTGACTCCGATTCCGCATAATGGCTGCCGCCCGCCCAAACGGCGCCGGGTGTAGGGACAGCGCGCCGACCGCATAAGCCGGGCCCCGTGGCCCGCATCGAAAGTTTGGTGGCGCGACCGGGTTTTTTCGGTTGCGCCAACCTATTAACCGAGAGGTTACGACCGTGATTCAGAAGAACTGGCAAACGCTTATCAAGCCGACCAAGCTGCAGATCGAAGGTGGTGCTGATCCGAGCCGCACCGCGACCATCGTGGCGGACCCGCTGGAGCGTGGTTTTGGTCTGACCCTTGGAAACGCCATTCGCAGGGTGTTGCTGTCGTCGTTGCAAGGCGCGGCCATCACGTCCATTCAGATCGAGGGCGTGTTGCATGAATTTTCGTCGATCCCCGGTGTACGCGAGGACGTTACCGACATCGTGCTGAACCTGAAATCGCTGGGTCTTCGCATGCATGGTGACGGTTCCAAGCGTATGAGTCTGACCGCGAGCGGCCCGGGCGAGGTGACGGCGGCCCAGATTGAGACCGGCGCCGACATTGAAATCATGGATCCGGATTTGATCATCTGCACTCTTGACGAGGGCGCCAAGCTGAGCATGGAAATGGCTGTGGAGTCCGGCAAGGGATATGTGCCGGCCAACCAGAACCGGCCCGAGGATGCGCCGATCGGCATGATCCCGATCGATGCGCTCTACAGTCCGATCCGCAAGGTTGCCTACAAGGTCGACAACACGCGTGTTGGTCAGATTACCGACTATGACAAGCTGTCGCTGACCATTGAAACCGACGGCTCGGTAACACCCGAGGATTCGCTGGCCCTGGCGGCGCGAATCCTGCAGGACCAGATGCAGCTGTTCGTCAATTTCGAGGAGCCGCAGGTCGCGGTTCCCGACGAGCGTCCCTCGGAACTACCGTTCAACAAGAACCTGCTGCGCAAGGTCGACGAACTGGAGCTTTCGGTCCGTTCGGCGAACTGCTTGAAGAACGACAATATCGTCTATATCGGCGATCTGGTTCAGAAGACTGAGCAGGAAATGCTGCGCACGCCGAATTTCGGCCGCAAGTCGCTGAACGAAATCAAGGAGGTGCTGGCTCAGATGGGCCTGCATCTCGGCATGGAAATCCCAAGCTGGCCGCCGGAGAATATCGACGAAATGGCGCGCCGCCTGGACGAGCCGTACTGACCGGCGTTTTTTGGTAACACGAAGTTTAAGAGGGAGCCGTCGCGATGCGACATGGAATGAGCGGCCGTAAGCTGAATCGGACTAGTAGCCACCGTAAGGCGCTGTTTTCGAATATGGCCAATGCGCTGATTAAGCATGAGCAGATCAAAACCACACTGCCCAAGGCCAAGGAACTGCGGCCGGTGGTCGAGAAACTGGTGACGCTGGGCAAGCGGGGCAGCTTGCATGCCCGCCGGCAGGCCTTTGCCATGCTGCGTGACGACGGAATGACACGCAAGCTGTTTAGTGCCCTGGCCGAGCGTTATGCCGAGCGCCAGGGCGGGTATATCCGGGTGCTGAAGGCCGGACACCGCCGTGGCGATGCCGCGCCGATGGCCATCATCGAATTCGTCGATCGCGATCCCGCGGCCAAGGGCCTGGACTCCGGGCCCGTCCAGGAAATGGCTAAGGCCGACGAGGACGAAGAGTAAGATTACGCCTGAACGGGCGGCAAGGAACGATAAGGGCGGTCTTCGGGCCGCCCTTTCTTTTTTTGGCGGTGGCCTATTGCATCTTGTGGCGGCGGTGCGGGGCCCTTAAGTAATCTGACATGCTTACATATATGAACAAATTCTGTCTGGCGATCGCGACGCTCACTGGCGTGGTGGTAGCCCTGAACCCCGGCATGGCGCTGGCCGGGAAAGCCGTGCCTGAGAGCTTTGAGCAGGTTACCTTCTCATATGCGCCGGTCGTAAAGCGCACCGCCCCGGCGGTGGTCAATATTTATGCCAAGAAGATCGTCAAACAGCGCTCCGGTCCCGCCCTGTTCAATGATCCCATGTTCAAGAAATTCTTCGGCGATGATTTCCCATTTGGCGGCGCGCCGAAGGAGCGCATCCAGAATTCGCTGGGCTCCGGCGTGCTGGTGCGGGCCGATGGCGTGGTGGTCACCAACAATCATGTTATCGCCGGCGCACAGGAAATCACCGTCGTTCTGTCCGATCGCCGTGAATACGATGCAGAGATTGTGCTGGCCGATGCCCGGACCGACCTGGCCGTTTTGCGCATCGATACACTCGGCGAGAATTTGCCAAGCCTGGAGCTCGGCGATTCGGACTCGCTGGAGGTCGGTGACATTGTGTTGGCCATCGGTAATCCGTTCGGTGTCGGGCAGACCGTGACTTCCGGGATCGTTTCGGCCCTGGCGCGCACCCGCGTCGGCGTGGCTGATTACCGCTCATTTATCCAGACTGACGCGGCGATCAATCCCGGTAATTCCGGTGGCGCGTTGGTCGGCATGGACGGGCTGCTGTATGGCATAAACACTGCGATTTTCTCCAAAAGCGGCGGTTCCATGGGCATTGGTTTTGCCGTTCCCGCCAATATGGTGGGGGCCATTGTGGACTCGGCAATCGAGGGCCGACCGCTAGTGCGCCCCTGGCTCGGTTTCGATGGCCGCGCGGTTACTGCCGATCTGGCGCTGGCGCTCGACATGCCGCGGCCGGTTGGCGTGATTGTTGAGGGGGTTCAGGACGGCGGGCCAGCGGACAAGGCCGGCCTGACGCCCGGCGATGTTGTGATGGCCGTTAACGGTCATGACGTGGAAGATGCCCAGGCCCTGCGGTTCCGTCTGGCCACGAGGCGAATTGGCGAGTCCGTAGAGTTGACGGTGCTGCGCAAGGGTAAGGAGCGCAGTGTCACGATGCCGCTGGAGGCGCCACCGGAAGACCCGCCGCGCAACACGACCATGCTGGAGGGCAAGCATCCGTTTTCCGGCGCCAGGATCGCCAATCTGTCGCCCGCTCTTATTGAGGAACTGGGCCTGAAGGGGCAGCCGCGCGGGGTATTGGTGCTGGCGGTCGTCAAGCGGTCGCCGGCGGCCCGGCTGGGAATTCGTCCTGGCGACATAATAGTGTCGGTAAATAAAACGGAAATCGAACTGGTTCGCGACGCCACGAAGGTTCTGGACGCCGGCTCGGACAATTGGAATCTTGCCATAAAGCGCGGCGACAAGGTGCTGAAGGTCGAAGTGAAGTGACCGGGCCGGGCCAGCAGGGGCTGTTCGAAGGCGCCGCCCCGCGCCCGCTGGCCGACCGGATGCGCCCGGCCTCGCTGGAGGAAGTTGTCGGGCAGGATCACCTGCTGGGCGAACAAGGGCCGCTGGCGCGCATGCTGGGGGCAGGGCGACTGGCCTCGATGATCCTGTGGGGGCCGCCGGGCTGTGGCAAGACCACCATCGCCCGTTTGCTCGCCGACCGCACCGATTTATCATTCGAACCGCTGTCGGCCGTGTTTTCAGGTGTTGCCGACCTGCGCAAGGTTTTCGAAAAAGCCAAGGGCAATCGCGTGGCGGGCCGGGGCACGCTGCTATTCATTGACGAAATTCACCGTTTTAATCGGGCTCAACAGGATGGCTTTCTGCCCTATGTCGAGGACGGCACGGTCATCCTGGTCGGCGCCACCACTGAAAATCCCAGTTTTGAACTTAACGCGGCGCTGCTTTCGCGCGCTCAGGTGTTTGTGCTTAATCGTCTGGACGACGCCGCGCTGGAAAAATTGTTGACCCACGCGGAAAAAATGGAAGGCCGGGCGCTGCCGCTGGATTCCGATGCCCGCGCGGCGCTGAGGGCCATGGCGGATGGCGATGGCCGGTTTTCGCTCAATCTGGCGGAGGAACTGTTTGCGCTTAAACCGGATGCGCCGCTGGACACGGCGCGGCTGGCCGCCACGGTTCAGCGCCGTGCGCCGATCTACGACAAGAGCCAGGACGGCCATTACAACCTGATGAGCGCCCTGCACAAATCGCTGCGGGGCTCCGACGCCGACGCCGGGCTGTACTGGCTGGCGCGCATGCTGACCGGCGGCGAGGACCCGCGTTACATCGCCCGGCGACTGGCGCGCTTCGCCTATGAGGATGTGGGTCTGGCTGATCCTCAGGCGGCCGTACAGGCGCTTTCGGCCTGGGAGTGTTACGAGCGCATCGGTTCGCCAGAGGGCGATCTGGCGCTGGCCCAGGCGGTGATTTATCTGGCCACCGCGCCCAAGTCCAACGCCGCCTACAAGGCCTTCGGCCAGGCAATGGCGGCGGCGCGCGAGACCGGCTCACTGATGCCGCCTAAACATATCCTGAACGCGCCCACGAAGCTGATGAAGGAAGTCGGCTATGGCGATGGCTACGCCTACGACCATGACACGCCGGAAGGATTCTCCGGCCAGGATTATTTTCCCGAGGATATGGGGCGCCGCAATTTTTACCGTCCGGTCGAGCGCGGCTTCGAGCGTGAGATCGCCAAGCGGCTGGATTACTGGAACCGGTTGCGGGACGGACGGAAAGGCGGCGATGATCAATCGTAACACTCTCCGGTGCAAGCGCACTGACATTTTCCCATTGTTAACCTGCCCGCGATAATCTGTTTGAAGCAAACAATTCAAAGAGAGTATGTGCAATGAAACGACTGATTGTTATCGCCATCTTGATTTTCGGCTTCGCCAGTCCGGCCATGGCCGACCATTGCCGCAAGGATATTCGGATTATCCAGGCGGCGCTGCAGGGGCAAAATAACGCCAAGGCGGAAAAACTGCTTACCAAGGGCCGCAAGTTGCACAAGGCCGGTAAGCATGATGAGGCCGAGACGGCGCTGCATCAGGCGATGAAGATGCTGGGCATCAAACACTGACCCAGAACAGTTTCTGTCGAACAGGGCTCCGCACTCAGCGGGGCCCTTTTCAATTGGTGGCGCTTATATTTGCCATGGGGATGCCATAATTAAGCGCAAAATGCTTGATAGGAATTAACCTGAGTGGCCCAGCCATTATTATCGGCGGGCTGCTGGAAATCAGGTAACAGACTCAGGCAGGACAAACATTATGTTTTCCGCAGTTGGCAGAATCCTCCCGCGCCGTGACCGCCGCCGTCTTTTCGGATGGCGGGACATGGTTATCGTGATGCTCGGCGGTCTGGTGACGATGTTCGCGACATTGGGCTATTTCGCCTACACCCTGCCACTCCCCGACGGATTTATGGGGGAGGTCGACCGTCCTTCCATGCTGATCAAGGCCGAGGGCGACGAAGTCTTCGCCAGCCGCGGCGTCTACCGTGGCGACCGGCTGACGGTCGCGGAATTGCCGCCGCATCTGTTGCAGGCCGTCGTGGCCATCGAAGACAAACGATTCTATGAACATTTCGGAATCGATCCGCGGGGGATCGGCCGCGCGTTGGTGGCAAATTTCCGGGCCGGCGGCGTAAGCCAGGGTGGCAGCACGATTACCCAGCAACTGGCCAAAACCTATTTCCTGGAGCAGGACCGCACCATCAAGCGAAAAATTCAGGACATGATGCTGGCGCTGTGGCTGGAAAACCGGCTCGGCAAGGATGAAATCCTTGCCCGCTACCTGAACCAGATTTATTTTGGCGCCGGCGCTTATGGCGTTGATGCGGCCTCCTGGCGCTATTTCCGCAAGTCGGCCCGTGCGCTGACACTTCCCGAATCCGCCATGTTGGCGGGGCTGATACAGGCGCCGTCCTGGTATTCGCCGGTGCGCAGCCTGGAAACCGCACAGGAGCAGGCGGAAACCGTGCTGATGCTAATGCGTGAGCAGGGCTATATCGACGCGGATCAGGCGCTGGACGCGCGAGATAATCCGGCCGTGCTGGCTGTCGCGCCCGACGCCCATCCTGGCTGGAATTATTTCGCCGACTGGACGGAGGCGGAGACACGCCGCCTGCTGGGGCCGATGACCGCGGACTTGCAAGTCGAAACGACGCTGGTTCCTGAAATCCAGACCCTGGCCGAAGGCGCCGTGGCGCGCTGGTCCGGCATATTGGGGGCCGGCGAGGATGCGGCGCAGACGGCGCTGGTGGCGATGACCCTGGACGGTGGCATCGTGGCGATGGTCGGCGGCAGGGATTACGGCGAAAGCCAGTTTAATCGCGCCACCATGGCCAAGCGGCAACCCGGGTCGGCCTTTAAGCTTTTCGTCTATCTGGCGGCGCTGGATGCCGGCTTCACGCCCGACAGCCTGGCCATGGACGAGCCGATCGAGGTCGATGGTTGGCGGCCGCGCAACCATAATGGCAGGTTTGAGGGGCAGGTGACTCTGCGAACCGCCTTCGCCCAGTCGATCAACACCGTGGCGGTAAAATTGACCGAACATATCGGGCGCGAAAAGGTGATCGGTGTGGCGCGGGTGCTGGGCGTCAAGTCCGAGATTCGGCCCAACCCCAGCATGCCTCTGGGTAGCTTTGAGGCGACTCTGCTGGAAATGACCGGGGCCTATGCGGCGATCGCGGCGGATGTGAAAAGGGTGGAACCATACGCCGTCAGGGAAATCCGCGGCCGTGGGCGCACCCTGTATCAATACAGTACGCCCCCCGGCGCCAGCCGCGGCATCCTGCCGTGGAAGCGCGATGAGATGCTGGACATGCTGATTGCGGCCGTAAAACAGGGCACCGGCCGTGCGGCGGATATCGGGCGCACAGCAGCCGGCAAGACTGGCACCAGCGAGGGTAACCGCGACGGGTGGTTTATCGGATTTACCGGCGATTTGGTGGTTGGCGTCTGGGTCGGACGCGACGATAACAAGCCAGTCAAGGGATTGAGCGGGGGCGGGCTGCCGGCCCGTATCTGGCATGACTTCATGACGGAAGTCTACCGGTCGCCGACCATGGGTGCACAAGCCGCAATCGTGGCGAAAGGGGGAAATGGCGCGACACTCGTCGATCTTCCGGCGAGCGGCAACAAACCGCTGGCGTTCGAGGACATCGGCGACGTGATCAAGCAGCTCTTCAAACCGGAATGAATCGGTCTAGGGCAGTATCCATTTATACGGATATTGCCCTGGTATTTACGTCGAGACGCGGTTGCGCCCTGCCTTTTTTGCGCGGTAGAGCGCCTGGTCGGCTGCCTTGGTTACCGCCTCGGGTGTCGGATTGTTGCCCGACCGTTCGGATGCGCCGATACTGATGGTAACGGAGACTTTTTTGCCATCGCCGCCTTTCGTTTTGGCGGTCTTACCGGTTTTGGTCTTTGGGCGATCCTTGGCGCGGATCGTGAAGCCCGAATCCGCGATGCTCTGGCGAAGGGTGTCCAGATGGGGCAGGGCCTCATCGGTAGTCTTGCCCGGGAACACGACGGTAAACTCCTCGCCACCATAGCGGAACGCCCGTCCGCCGCCGCCGACACGGTCCATGCGGCCGGCCACCATGCGCAGAACCTGGTCGCCGATATCATGGCCATATGTGTCGTTGAATTTCTTGAAATGATCCACGTCCAGCATGGCGATGCTGTACTGCTGCCCCAGTTTCATCGTTTCCATCGTCAAGGCGCGCCGCCCGGGCAGGCCCGTCAATTCGTCCACGAAGGCCAGACGGTAGCTGTCCTGGATTGCGGCTGTCAGCATGGAGACTGCGGCGGCGGTGAAAAATACCGACACCGCCTGGACATTGCCGGCGAAATGCAGGGCCATGCCGCCCGCGATCAGGCCGCCAAACGCCCCGCTTTCAAGCGGCGGATTACCCAGTACAATCATTCGCATGATGAAATATACCGCCGTAGCTATAAGGGCGGCGAGGGCCGGTTCCGGGATTCCGGTCTCGGGTATCCAGCGATTGGGGATCATCGGTGTCGTCAGCCATCGAACCGCCATCTGCTGGATATTGGAGGCTATATCCTTGACCAGCCATTGATCCGCGGCCGCAAGCGCCAGAACCACGACGGAAATACCGGCAAAGATTGCCGTTCGTATCAGGCCGTGGCGGGTCAGCAGACCACGCTCTTTCAGAAGCGACAGCACTAACAGTCCTACCGGGAACAGCAGCGCATACGCCACGTAGCCGACCTCGCCGGAACTGCCCGATTTGATAGTGCTGGCTGGACCGGTCATCATCCAGTGGCCGATGGATACAGCGATCAGGGAAAAAACCAGCCTGCTGCGATTGAATCGCCACCCGATGACGGCGCCAACCAGCGCTACAGCATAGGGGAGATATATCAACAAACCCCGGATGACCTTGGGTACGCTGTCCGTATATTCGGCGGCGCCCCAGGCGATGCCCAGAAAAATGGCCGGCCAAAACACGGCTATAGGCAACCGGATGGCTGCACGTCCCAGATTATTTGCGGTGATGGCGGTCATATCGATCAGTGGGTCTTCTTGTGCGGCGAATCACATGATCCAAACTAAGTCTGAAATCCTTTACTTGTAGTGAACGCGGCCTCGCCATCGTGTTGCATTCTCCACAATAGGCGATTGATCGACTGAATCCGGTTAACGCTTGAGGCAAGAATCAATCATTGCGCGACCTTGTTGAGAAATAATATTTCGACTATTCGGGGGCCTCGCACAAAAAATCGTGCAAACATAGGACGTATAATGGTTAATAAATAAAGTAAACGATTATGGTTAATACATATAATTTAATCTAAATGGCATGTAATGGCCTATAATTTGAATTGAGTTTAGGAAAAATACATGGTATTAATGTTTTATTAATAATTGAGGAATTGGCGGCTTCGGCCAGGGGAGGTCTCGGTGCCCTAATAACTTCAATAAAGAACCACAAACTGAGTGGGAAAATGTCGGAATGGGGCTTCAGGATCCGACAACTGATTAACGGATTGGGTGGAATCTGATGTTTACCAAAGCTACACTTATTGGCCTGGCAACAATTCTGGCGACGCTGGTTTTTCCCGGGGAGGGAAGGGCCGATGTGGTCGAAGATTTGAATTGTCTGGCTCTCAACATCTATTTTGAAGCGCGCAGCGAACCGCTGGACGGCAAGCTGGCGGTGGGATATGTCGTTTTGAACCGTGTCGCCGACAAGCGTTTCCCCAACAAGATTTGCGAGGTCGTCAAGCAAGGTGGCGCCAAGAAGCGTCATAGATGTCAGTTCTCCTGGTGGTGCGACGGCCGCAGCGACCGTCCCCGCGATTTGCAGGCCTGGAAAGAAAGCCGCGTTCTTGCACGGCTCGTTTTTTGGGGTTATTCCGAGGATCCCTCCAACGGAGCGCTGTGGTATCACGCCGACTATGTGAAACCAGTCTGGCGTCACCAGTTGGACCGTGGGCCATTGATCGGACGCCATCAGTTTTATCTTCCGGCCGGCAGCCGGGTGGCGAATTCCAATAACAATGCGGCGGAAATCGCCGAAGTGAGTTTGTCCGACAGCTAACTACCGGTCGTTTCCCGGTTAGGTTAACACTCCGCACACCAAATTTTGCTACCCTTCTGTGATATTTTTTGGGAACGGGTGGGTTTTGACCGCCCGTTCCGCCATGGATATCCTGTAAGGAGATAAGTTTCATGTGCGCCATAAGGAAGATCAGGGGTACGTCTCTCGGCTTTGCCATGCTTGTGCTCAGCGCTTGCACCACGCCACAGAATTCCGGCGAAGAACAAGCCGGCGGTGGATCGCAAACCGCCGCTCCGGCGCCCCAGGCCCAGGTTAGCCAGGCCGACATAGCCGCGTTGCGCGCCGAGATCGCGAGTCTGCGGCGTGAACTGCAAAATGTATCGGCGCAGTCCAGCAAAGCTGTGGCACGTGCGGAGGCGGCAGCTCGCGCCGCCGAAGCCGCGGCAGCGAAAGCTAAGAAAGCGGCGACGAAATCCAACAAGATCTATTCCGAATCACTGCAAAAGTAGGTTCACACCAAAACTCGCTAGAGCAATATCCGCTCGTATCGAACCGGTCCGGTTCAATTCGATCGCATAAGCGATTCCAAATAGTTGGATGATGCTCTATTGTGTAATTCGGATGGGGATACCGCGTTTTGCCTGTTCGGCCCTGGCGACCGCGGGCCAGTCGATACGTGCAGCGTGCTTTCCCGCTGTAGTGAAGATTCGTTCTTTTAGCCCGGGAACCGGGGTTGGCATATACCAGCCCTTTTCCTCCAGTTCGTCGCCCTCGGCGACCGTTGGATGGATTTCCATGTAAAGTTCGCCCCCGGTCCAGCCCAGCTTGACCGCCTGGTCGACTACCATGACCGGCATGCCGATCTCGGTCGTATAGAACAGCCGTTCGATATCTTCGGGATAGAGTCTGATGCAGCCGCTGCTCACCCGCCGCCCGATTCCGTAAGGTTTGTTGGTTCCGTGGATGACATAATTTTGCCAGCCTAAATTCATAGCAAACATACCCAAGGGGTTTTCGGGCCCGGGCGGCACCGTCACGGGCAACTCGGGGCGTTCAGCGCGAATTGACGGAGGCGGTGTCCAAGTCGGGCTTTCCCGCTTCGCCGTAACCGACGTTGAACCGAGTGGCGTTTCCCGCCCCTGCCGCCCGACACCGATCGGATATGTGACGACCGGGCCATCCCCACCGCCGTAAAAATACAGACGCAATTCCGGCCGGTTTATGACAATGCCCCGCCGCGGCGCATCGGGCAGAATATGCTCACTGGGGAGCAGGATAGTGCGGCCGGTATCCGGTATCCAGGGGTCGACGCCTGGATTGGCGCTGACAATTTCGATGAATCCCAAATCGTGCAGCCGCGCTATCTCCAGAAGGGTGTCGCCTTCCTTTACCTGGTAATATTCATTGCCGCCAATGATGTCGTTGGCCATTTCCGCGCCCGCCGCTGCGCTGCCAACCATACAAGAAATCAGGGTAAGGGAGATTGCGATCGCGCCGGTTTGAATTTGGCCGCGCAATGCTCAGCCACCACCGTCGATCGTCTCGACGAAAGCCAGGATATCGTCGACATTGTCCTGGGTGATTGTGAAGGGCTCCGCATTGGGGGGCAGGTTGGTCCATTGACGCACCCCTTCTACCCGGACATGGACCGGATGGGGCCGGCGGTTATAGAAAGTACCGAAACGTTCGCGCCAGTCCGTTCTCTTTCGCAATAGCTGAAACGACGGGGTGCTGCCGATTCCGCCCATGGGGTTGAAGTCGCCGACCACATGACAGCGTGCGCAATGCCGGTACGCAATCTTGCGGCCTATTTCCTCGTCACCGTCTGCCGCGGCCCCCGTGGGGGCGAGGGAAAGGAAAAGAACGGCAGTTATCACGTATATCCTGATCATGACGCCAGATTATAGTGGCCTTTGGTTGTTGGCCATAGTGCGGCGCAAACAAACAAGGCCGTGCATAGAATTATCGATGCACGGCCCGAAAATCCTGTCGCCCACCCGGTGGCGAAACCGGGTCAGTCTTGATCCTGGTTTTTGCCTTTGCTATTTCCGCTGCGATTATCATTGCCCTTGCCGGGATCAACTTCTTCGCCGCCTTCATATTCGGAACCATTGCCGCCACCGGCATTGGGTTTATTGCCGCCGTTACCGTTGCCGCCGGGATTTCCTGCGGTGGCCGGCGCACTACCACCGGTATCGCCGTTGCCGCCGTTATCGGCGCTGCCGCCACCCTGGTTACCGCCACCCGGGAAATCTCCGGGATCAGGCGCATTGTTCCTGGCGTTCTCAAGAGCGACAGAGAGATAGTCGTTGTTGTCGATCAGTGCTTCGTCCACGCCAAGCGCGCAGCCGGTAGCCATCGTCAGAGCGCCCAGAAGCGCAACCCGTACAATCAATTTTTTACCGTTTAACATTGCTTTTTTCCCCTTATGCCGGCCGCCATTTGTCGTGTCCGGTCTATCCAAAGTTTCGCTGTAAGCGTCGTGTCAGGTCATAACCACGACCAGAATGGCCAGGATTACGGTGAGAGATGCGATTTGATACTTCATTGTCTTTTCTCCAGGGTTTGCTGGTTTCGCCGCTTCCACCCGAAGCCTTGGCTAAGCCATGCGTAAATAGTTAAGAAACTGTTAATACAACGAATCACCGACAGTTTTATTCCGGCCAAATCGAAAATATTCGGTATTTATGTGAAAAAAACGCATAAAAGCGCGATTGATGGTCAATCAGGCAGATTTTTATTTATTATCAACGGCTCAATGGTGAAAAGCCGGGACATAATTTCACCGGTAATAATGAGCGGAAAAAAAAGCGCGCCGGTACGGAAACCGTACGGCGCGCCCAGTAAAAGGATTGGCCGGGGGCTGAATCGGCCATCCTATCCGTCAATACTCCGCCAGAAGGGCTTTCCTGGGAGCGTATTTCAGTTTGTGAGCTTCCAGAACATCGCCGTCCTCGTTCACGATTTCGACCGTCCATTCGCCCGGCATTTCCTCGGGGAGCAACTGCGTCGACCAAATGCGCCAGCGATCGGCTCGCACCTTGAACGAGGCCTTGAATTCCACCTCGCCGTCATAGATCCAGCGATGCGTGACCTTCTGGCCCGACATGCCCGCCAACTCGCTGAAGAACGAGACTGCCTGGTGCGGATTGTCCAGGCCGGTGATATCGTCGGCCGGATAGCGCTTGGAGATCTTTGTCGTGAATTGTGCCAGAACAATGGCCGGTTCCGGAATCAACAGCAATACTTCTTCACCTTGGTCAGTGCTGGTGGACGCAATGGAGTTATTGTTTTTACCCTTACCCTTACCGTTACCGCCTGCGTTACTATTGCCACCGCCATTGCCATTGCCACCGCCATTGCCGCCGTCATTCTTGGCTTCAGCGGTCTTCGATGTGAACATGCCGCTACCGGCGTCGATTGTGACGGGGGCCATCAGCGAAAAAGAGAAGACCACTGCCGTGGCAAATGCCACCGCCGGAATGCCGGCGCAGCGCTTGGCCGCAAGCCGTTTGGCATCTTCCTTCATTTCTGTCCAGGTAAACATTTTTCCATCCCCTGATTAAAGTTATTCCAGCTACCCCAACCCGAGCTAAAATAGTTAACAAATCATTAATTACTCTTACAACGGCCTGACGACGCATTTATTCCCTGTTAAGCAAAAAAAACGCGCCGGCACGGATTTCCGTACGGCGCGCCTAGTATAGGATTAGGCCGGGGGCTGAAATCGGCCGTCCTGTATCTTAATTGCGTGCCAGGAGTTCGACGCCTTCGGGATTGTAGTTCAGCTTGCGGATCTGCAGAACCTCGCCGTCCTGGTCGACAATTTTGACTTTCCACTCGCCCGGCAGTTCAGCGGGAAGCAATTGGGTCGACCAGATCCGCCAG
>JADFVY010000536.1 GCA_015222795.1 Pseudomonadota bacterium
TCGAGGAATTTGGCGATCGGCGAGTCCGCGCCCAGCGGGTGAAGCAATTCGATCTTGGCGTTCGGCAGTTCCACGAAAACCACCGTCACCCCATGGTCCGGCTGGTCCAGCGGCTGCGACACGGCGCCGCCCAGCACATCGCGATAGGTGATGGTGGCCGCTTCCAGGTCCGGCACGGCAATGGCGATGTGGTTCAGGCGTCCGATCATGTGCTGTTACCCTCTGTATAAACCGGTCACATCAATAGTGGATGGCGCCGGTGCATTGCAATACCGCGTCAGGGTGCAGGTTGCCCGGTCTCGATTACTGCTGAAAGCCCTAAACCCTTACCAGATGCACGTCGATCATGGGTTTTTTGCCGCAGAGCGCGCGGATTGAACGGCGGACCGCCAGACGGGCGGCCTCGCGCGCCTGGGCGTCGTCCCTGGCCCGCGCCTTTGGCAGGTCCTCCACCGCGGCCAGGACGGCGTCTTCAACCTCGTGAGCGATCTCAGGCTCCACATCCTGATCGAACACGCCGTTTACCGCAACCATCGGCGTGCCCTTGACGCGGCCGTCCCGGTCCACCACCACGGTGACCACGGCGGAACCGTTCCAGGCCGCCCGGCGACGGTCGCGCAGCGCCGAGCTTTCCATGGGAATCAGTCGGTTGCCATCGACCGCGACGCGGCCATGGGAAACCTCGTCCACCACGGTGGCGCGGCCTGGCGCCAGGCGCACGACATAGCCGTTGCGCGCGCCCACCGGTTCCGGCACCTGGCATTCGCGGGCCAGTTCCGCATGGGCGATCAGGTGGCGCGCCTCGCCATGAACCGGCACGGCGATCTTGGGCCGGATCCATTGGTACATCTGGATCAGTTCGTCCCTGGCCGGATGCCCGGACACATGAACATGTTTGTCACGCGCGGTGATGATATCGATGCCCTGGGATGCCAGCTTGTTGAGCAGCCGCCCGATGGAGCGTTCGTTGCCGGGAATCTCGCGACTGGAGAAAATCACCGTGTCGCCGGCGTCCAGCGTGACATCCGGATGATCGTTGTCGGCAATGCGCGCCAGGGCCGAGCGCGGCTCGCCCTGACTACCGGTGCAGAGCAGCAGCACCTCGTTGCGCGGCAGGTAATTGACTTCCGAAGCCGCGATGAAGGCCGGCAGGCCCTTCAGGTACCCGTTCTCCTGCGCCGCCTCGACAATACGCGTCATTGAGCGGCCAACCAGGGCTACCCGCCGGCCATTGGCCTGGGCGGCGCGGCAGACGGAATCCAGGCGCGCGACATTGGAGGCGAAGGAGGCCACCGCCACCCGGTTTTCGATGGTCCCGACCAGTTCGATCAGATTATCGCGTACGTCGGCCTCGGAGCCGGATGTGCCGGGCACCAGCACGTTGGTCGAATCGCAGACCATCGCCAGCACGCCCTCGTCGCCGACCCGCATCAGCGCCGCCTCGTCGGTGCTTGAGCCGACCACGGGGTCCGGGTCGAGCTTCCAGTCGCCGGTATGCAGCACGGTGCCGGCCCTGGTGCGGATGACCACCGCGTTGGGCTCGGGAATGGAATGGGTCAGTGTTATGAGTTCGATCCCGAAGGGACCGACATCGAACTGGCCCGACATCGGAACCTCGGTGATCCTGGCGGCTTTCTCCAACCCCACCTCGGCGAGCTTGCGGCGCAACACGGAGGCGGTGAAGGGAGTTGCGTATATCGGGCATTCAAGCTGTGGCCAAAGCCAGTGCACGGCGCCCAGATGGTCTTCATGGGCATGGGTAAGCACCAGGCCGGCAATATCCTTCTTGCGCTCCACGATGAAGGACGGGTCGGGCATGATAACCTCGACACCGGGCGTCGAATCGTCGCCGAAGGTGATGCCCAGATCGACCATCAGCCATTTGCCGTCATGACCATAGAGATTGAGATTCATGCCGATCTCGCCGGCCCCGCCCAACGGCAGAAAGACCAGGTCCTCGCGGCCCAGCCCGTCGATGTCGAATTTTTCGGTCATAAAGTTTTGTTTCGCCTGTGTATCAGTATGAGACCGTGGATTGTCAGGTCCCGGTCGATATGGTCGAATAATGTGGTCGCCTCGGCAAACATGGGGGCGAGGCCGCCGGTTGCGACAACCGGCATGGCGAGATCGCCAAGCTCGGCCCGGATGCGCTGAATCAAGCCTTCGATCAGCCCGACATAGCCCCAGAAAATACCGGATTGCATCGCCGGTATGGTGGCTTTGCCGATTACCTTTTCGGTCGGCCGAATGTCGACTCGCGGCAGCTTGGACGCCGCCTGATACAACGCCTCGAGAGACAGGTTGATGCCGGGCGCGATTACCCCACCGGCATAATTACCTTGTGCGTCCACGATGTCGAAAGTCGTCGCGGTCCCGAAATCAACCACGATCAGCGGCTTGTAATAACGGTCGTGGGCGGCGATTGCATTGACCAGCCGGTCAGCGCCTACCTGTTCGGGCCGGTCCATCAATATTTCAATGCCAAGCTCCACGCCCTCTTCGCCAACTACCAGGGGCTCGCAGTCGAAATAGCGGTGGCAGAGGCTGACCAGATGAAACAGCGCCTCGGGAACGACACTGGCGATAATGGCCCCGTCAATCATGCCGCGGTCGATGCCGTCCAGGTCCATAAGCTGCATCAGCCAGACCATATATTCGTCGGCGGTGCGGCGCGTGTCGTTGGAACAACGCCACAGCCCCTTGGGTTCGTCCCCGTCATAAACGGAAAAAACCACATTGGTATTGCCTGAATCGATAGCGAGCAGCATGACCGTTCCTCAGAAAAACACGTCGCCGGCGGTAATCGTCCGCCGCGAACCGTCTGGCAGATCGAGCAGCAAGGCCCCGCTCTCGTCCAGCCCCGTGAAGCGCCCCTTCAACTGGTCGCCCGGCAGGCGGACCGTTATGTCCTCGCCCAATCGCGCGGCGCGTTCCAGCCAGGCCTCGCGTACCGCCGCCAGCCCCTCATTCTGCCACCGCGTGCGCCAATGCGCGAATCCGCCGATGTAGCGCGCCAATATATCGTCCAGCGCGACCGGCCGGACGCCCGCCTCACGCAGGCTGGTCGCGGGGTAACCATCAGTGACGTCGGGGCATTCTTCCACATTCAGCCCGGCGCCGATTACCAGCCAGTCCAGCTTGCCGGCCGCACCGCCGGATGATTCCAGCAGGATTCCGGCGGCCTTGCGCCCGTCGAGCAACAGGTCGTTAGGCCATTTATAGCGCATTTCGACACCAGCGGGCAGCAGCCCGGATACCGCCCGACCCAGCGCCAACGCCGTAACGAAGCTCAACTGCGCGGCGTCCGCGGCGGGAACTTCGGGACGAACGACGATGGAACAATAGAGGTTTCCTTCGGGAGACGCCCACTCACGCCCCTGCCGGCCACGGCCCGCGGTCTGGCTCTTGGCCCAGATGACGGTCCCGTCCAGGGCGCCATCCATCGCAAGCCCGCGGGCCTGTTCGTTGGTCGAATCCAGGGATTCAAAGGTAGCCAGCCTGTATCCGGCGGGTAGGTCCATAAATTCAGCCGGCAAACAGAGCCGCGGCGGCCGCGGCGGCGCTGTTTATCAGCGGCGCTGGATAGGCGACGAAGAATGTCAGAAGGGCCGCCGCCCCCCATATGATCACGCGCAATGACATGCCGGCGGGCCGGTCGAACGGCTCGGCGGCCTCGTCGAAATACATGATCTTGACGATACGCAGATAGTAGAAAGCGCTGATAACACTGGCCAGAACGCCGAGAATCGCCAGCGTATATAGCTCGGCCTCGATCGCCGCACTGAAGACGTAAAACTTTCCAAAGAACCCGGCGAGCGGTGGGATTCCAGCCAGCGACAGCATGAAGGCCGCCATGGCGGCCGCCATTTTCGGATTGCTTTTCGACAGCCCGGCCAGATCGTCAATGGTCTCGACCATGTCGCCATGGCGGCGCATCGACAGAATTACGGCGAAAGTGCCAATATTCATCACCACATAGATGGCGAGATAGATCAGCACGCCGTTCACGCCGATCTCGCTGCCCGCCGCCAGGCCAACCAGCGCAAACCCTACATGACCGATGGAGCTGTATGCCATCAGGCGCTTGATATTGCGCTGGGCGATCGCGGCCAGTGAACCGAGCGCCATGGAAGCGATCGACATAAAAGCGATGATCGTCTGCCAGTCCGCCACCAGGGCGCCGAATGGATCCAGCATAACCCTGATGAACAGCGCGAAACCCGCGACCTTGGGCGCGACCGAAAAGAAGGCGGCAACCGGCGTCGGCGCGCCTTCGTAAACGTCGGGCGTCCACATATGGAAGGGTACCGCCGAGACCTTGAAACCCATGCCGGCGATCATGAATACGAGGCCGATGACTACGCCGGCCGAGGCGCCCTCGTCAAACGCGGCCGCCAGCCCGTCGAACGACAGAGTACCGGTGAAGCCGTAGACGATCGACATGCCGTAGAGCAGCATGGCCGAGGACAGCGCGCCGAGAACGAAATATTTCAGTCCGGCTTCCGACGAGCGCAATGAGTCGCGGTGGAACGCGGCAATAACGTAAAGGCTGAGACTTTGCAGTTCCAGGCCAAGATAGAGCGCCATCAGGTTGTTGGCCGACACCATCATCATCATGCCAACGGTCGCAAAGACAATCAGGATGGGAAATTCGAAGCGGGCTATCCCCTCGTTCTTCATGTATTCGGCGCTCATGATCACGGCAAAAAACGAACCGGCCAGGATCAGCACCTTCATGAAAACCGCAAAACCGTCGGTCGCATACATGCCATTAAAGGCAGTCACACTGCTGTTGCCTACCACGGCAACGATGAAGGCCAGCGCCACGACAAATGACACCAGCGTCAAACTGGAAACCAGCCTCATGGATTCACGGCGCGGCTTGAAAACGCCGATCATCAGCAGAACCATGCCGGCCACGGCCAGGAAAATTTCCGGCAACGCCGGCAGCATGACAATGTTGAACTCTTCCATGATCCCGTCCTACCGCGCCGCCAGCATGGACGCATCGCCGGCGGCAGCCAACGCGGTCTGGTACTGTTCGAGAAGGTTGATTACCGAAGCCTCGATCGGCCCCAGGATGTGCATCGGCCAGATTCCCATCCACAGCACGACTATAACCAGCGGTGCGAATACGATGATTTCGCGCCGGTTCAGGTCGAGGATGGTCTTGAGTTCCTCCTTGACCAATTCGCCGAAAATCACCCGGCGATAGAGGTACAGCATGTAGGCCGCGCCAAGGATCACACCTAGCGCGATCAGCGCCGCCACCCATGTGTTCGCCTGGAAGGCGCCCACCATCACCAGAATTTCGCCAATGAAACCGCTGGTCCCCGGCAGGCCGATGGAGGCCAGGGTGAACAGCATGAAGACGACGGCATACCGGGGCATGCGATGGACCAGCCCGCCATAAGAGGAGATCTCGCGGCTGTGCATGCGGTCATAGACCACGCCGACGCACAGGAAGAGGGCGCTGGCGACAATACCATGGCTGAGCATCTGGAAGATCGCGCCAGAAACTGCCTGTTCGTTCATCGCGAAGATGCCGACCGTCACGAATCCCATATGGGCGACCGATGAATAGGCGATCAGCTTCTTCATATCGGTCTGCGCCAGGGCGACCAGCGAGGTGTAGATCACCGCCACGATGCTGAGCGTATAGACCATCGGCGTGAAATAGGCCGTCGCCTCGGGCATCATCGGAATCGAAAAACGCAGGAACCCGTAACCGCCCATCTTCAACAGCACGCCGGCCAGGATCACCGAGCCCGCGGTCGGCGCTTCCACATGGGCGTCCGGCAGCCAGGTATGAACCGGCCACATCGGTACCTTGACAGCGAAGGATGCGAAAAAGGCGAGCCAGAGCCACAGTTGAAGATCGCGGTCGAATCCGAACGCCATCAGTTCGGGAATATCGGTCGTGCCGGCCTGCCAGTACATGGCGATGATCGCCAGCAACATCAGCACCGATCCCAGCAGCGTATAGAGGAAGAACTTGAAGGCCGCATAAACGCGCCGCGGCCCGCCCCACACGCCGATGATCAGGAACATCGGGATCAGCACGCCCTCGAAGAAGACGTAGAACAGCATGATGTCGAGCGCGCAGAACATGCCCACCATCAAGGTCTCGAGCACCAGGAAGGCGATCATGTATTCCTTGACGCGGGTCTTGATCGCACTGCTGGCGAGAATGCAGAGCGGCGTCAGGAAGGTGGACAGCAGCACGAAGAACAGCGAAATGCCGTCGATGCCGA
>JADFVY010000537.1 GCA_015222795.1 Pseudomonadota bacterium
AACATCATGATCCTGACCACGGCGGTAAGTTTCATGCTTTATCGCCGGGCCAACAAGATTGCGACAGTGCCCTGGGTGAAGGCAGGCAACGCCGCGCAGGTGGCGCTGTTTACGGCCGGCATCCTGAACATCCTGTTTCTGGGCATTTATCACGGCTACTTCACCAACACCGTCTACAAGGTCGCGGCCTCGATCCCGCAGGTTTTCACCACGCTGATCATCATCGCGGTCAGCACCGCCATCGACTACTTCATGTATCGCCGCTCCAAACAGGTTGGGCCGTTGCATTGGGGGCGCATACCGGCGCGGGCGCAATATGCGCTGTTCCTGTTGGCCGTCGCGTTCACCTGGCTGATGGGGCTGATGGGTTATATCCGCTCGGGCATCCGCCAGCACTGGCATGTGGTCGATATCCTGCGCGATAACTCACCGGACGCCTTCACCCCCACTCTGGGTTATGCGGCAAACGTGGTTTCGATCGGCACCATCCTGTTCATGTCGCTGGTGATCTTCGTGTTCTGGATCGCGACGTTGAGCGGCCGCAAGACGGATATCTCCGGCTACTGGCGCTCGTCGCCGGCCGAGGGTTGAGACCATGGGCAATTTTCTGAAAGTCACTGTCTTCAGCCTGGTGACTATCGGCTTGTTCGCGGCCTATTCCAATTATGGCATCCCGGTAATCACACCGGCGCCGCCGCCGGTCGAAGAGGAAATAGACCTCGGCGCGATGACCATGGACCAGTATGTGGCGTTTGGCGGCCGGGTCGTCGAGGGCAAGGGCACCTGCACGCTGTGCCACAACGAACTCGGCCGCGCGCCGTTGCTGGACAATGTGGCGGTGGTCGCCGACGAACGCCTGGCGGACGAGCGTTACAAGGGCGAGGCGGGGGATGCCGAATCCTATCTCATGGAATCGCTGGTCAAGCCGTCGGCCTATGTCGTCGTCGGGTTTGGCAAGGCGGGCACCAACGATACGGTCAGCCCGATGCCCGATGTCTCATCCGGCGGCATTCGCCTTTCCGAGGCCGAACTGGGCGCCGTCATCGCCTGGCTGCAGGATATGGCCGGCGCGGAAATCACCGTGGAAATCGCCGCGGCCGAGGAAGTGCCCGAGGACGAGGGCGGCGAGCCGGGCGAGCCACGGCCGATGTACGAATCCGTCGAGGACATGATCGCTGAGCTTTCCTGCGGCGCCTGCCACAAGATTGCGGAAGAGGAAGGCGAGGTCGGTCCCGACCTGACGACAATCGGCGCGACCCGCGACGAGGCCTACCTGCGCCGGTCGATCCTCGACCCCAACGCCGACATCGGCGAGGGCTATGAGGCGGACATGATGCCACCCGACTATGGCGAACAGCTTTATGCGGCCGAGCTGGAAATGCTCGTCCAGTATCTCGCAGACCGGAAGTGAGGAGAGAAGAGAGATGAGAATCCCCAAACTCCTCCAGGCCACGCTCGTCATCGCCGGCGTCTATGTGGTCTTCAGACTGATTTTCGATGTCCTGCTGGACCACCTGATCCCGGCCAGCCTGCTGACCATGTACATGTTCTTCGTGGTTGCCGGCGTCTTCATGGTCTTTACCTTCACCGAGGAAGGCGCGGCGGAACTGGTCGCGCCGATCAAGGCGCTGGTCGAGGATCCGTCAAAGCGCCTGATCCGCAACATCGTTTTCGTTCTTGTCCCGATGGCTGCCGGATATGGCGCCTACAGCCAGGCCCTGCCCGGCCTCGAGGCGCCGGTCGAATTGCGCTCTATCCATCCCGCGCCGCCCTCAACGGCCATGATCTTCGGCAAGCGTGTCGATCTGTTGAGTCTGGAAAACCCATACCGCAAGCTGGAATCGGGCGACCCCGACCAGTTCGCCGAACTCGTGGCCGCGGGCGGCGCGGTTTACATCAAGAACTGCCAATACTGCCACGGCGACAAGCTGGACGGACAGGGGCCGTATGCCCAGGGTCTCAATCCCCTGCCGCTGAATTTCCAGGATATCGGCACCATTGCTCAGCTTCAGGAATCCTACCTGTTCTGGCGCATCTCGACGGGTGGGCCGGGCCTCCCCGACGAGGCCACGCCGTGGAACTCGTCGATGCCGGTCTGGCAGAACTTCCTGACCGAAGACGAGATATGGAAGGTCATCCTCTACCTCTATGATTATACGGGCCACCGGCCGCGTTCGTGGGAGGCGCATTGATCATGCGACTGATAACGGCAATTCCGGCCCTGACGGCCCTTGCAATGTTCGCCCTGCCCGCGATGGCGGCCGAGGGCGATCCCGACCGCGGCGAGGAAATCTATCTTAAGCGCTGCGTCTGGTGCCATGGCGACGAGGGCGACGGGCTGGGCCCGGCGGCCGAACGCCTGAACCCGCCGCCGCGCGATTTCACGCTGGGCCAGTACAAGATCAAGAGCGTCGTGTTCGACTGGGATTACGCCAGCGACAACGACATCTTCCGCATGATCGATAAAGGCATGCCGGGCACCGCGATGCCCGAATGGGGCGATGTGCTGGAAGATCAGGAGATTTGGGATCTGGTCATCTACCTGAAAACCTTCGCCGGCATCGAGGAAGAAGAGCCCGGCGCGGCTATCGATTACGGCAAGCAGGTCGAAACCTCCGAACAGAGCATCGCCGAGGGCAAGCGCCTGTTCCACGACAACGACCGCTGTTCGGAATGTCACGGGGCCGAGGGCCGCGGCGATGCCATCAAGCGCCTTAAGGGCGACAATGGCGAACGCACCTGGCCACGCAACCTGACCAAACCCTGGACTTTCCGCGCCAGCACCGACCCGAAAGATATTTTCACGCGTACTTCCACCGGCATCCCCGGCACGCAGATGCCGAACTTCGCCGACCCGAAGAGCAAGAAGAAGCTGACAATCGAGGAACGCTGGCACGTCGCCAACTATGTGGTCTCCCTGACCGGGACCGGCGCTCCGGTGCGCGCGGAGAAGACGGTGATCAAGGCGGTAAGGCTGGAAGGCGCCCTGCCGGATGCGCCCGACGACCCGCGCTGGGCCGAGGCAGAGCCGGCGACCTTCTATCTGGTGCCGCAGATCATCGTCAAGGACCGCTTCTTCACGCCCTCGAACGACACCATCTCGGTTCGCGCCTTCTATAACGGCGAGACCCTCGCGATGCTGCTGGAATGGGACGACCGGACCAAGAGCATCCCCGGCGACGCCAAGGCCCAGGAAATCGCCGACCCCGGCATGGGTCAGGACATGGTGGCGGTCCAGTTGCCGATCGCGGTTCCGACAAGCACGAAGAAACCCTATTTCATCCGCGGCGATGCGGCGCTACCGGTCAATCTCTGGCAGTGGAGCAGTGGTGCGACCGATGAGCCGGAAACGATCTCGCTGGTCAATGCGCATGGCCTGGAGAACATGGAGGACCGCGACGCGGCCGCCATCGGGCTCACGGCCAGGGGCGCCTGGGACAAGGGAACCTGGCGTGTCGTCATGACCCGGCCGCTTGCCGCCGGCGACGCTGAAACCGACCTGCAATTCACCGAGGGCGAGTTCATTCCCGTCGCCTTCTCCGCCTGGGACGGCAGCAACAGCGAGACTGGCACGAAGCACACGCTGACCACCTGGTACTGGCTGCTGCTGGAACCCCCGACCGGGGCTAAACCCTTCGTCGCGGCGATTGTCGCAATGTTGCTGATCGCCCTGGGTGAAATCTGGTGGGTGCGCAGCGCCGCCGCCCGCCGTCGCGAGGACGAGGAGTAGACGCATGGAAAACGCAGCACCCAAGGGCGTCAAAACCCGGCTGATCGCCGTCGTTCTGATCTTCGCGGGCATGATGGATGCCATGCTGTCCTGGCGCGGCGGCTTCGCGCTCGAGACCTCGACAATCGTAATTTGTGCGGCGGGGGCCGCGCTCTATGCCATCGGCGCCATTCGCGGCGGCCGGGAAAAACAATTGAGGGAGAACAATCGATGACCGAGGCAAAACTCGCGGAAATCCCGCGCAAGGAAACGGCCCCGCTGGGCCGGATCATGGTGGCGCTGGACGCGTCGGAATATGCCGACCGCGCGCTGGCCGAGGCGCTGCGCGTCATCGACCCTGCCGACGGTGTGATCACCGGCATCCATGCCTACGCCGCGCAGCTGCATGACAGGCGTTTTCGCCAGATGGAGGGCGGCCTGCCGGAACGCTATCTTGAAGAGCAGGAGATGAACCATCAGCGCGAGGTTCATGACGATTTGATCACCCACGGCCTCGACATCATCAGCGATAGCTATCACGACGTCGCCGACAAGGTCTGCAAGGACGCAGACCGCGAATACAAACGGCTCAGCCCCGAGGGCAAGAACTACGCTTGCGTCGTCAAGGCGATCGACGAAGGCGATTACGATCTCGTCGCGATGGGCGCGCTGGGTCTGGGCCTGGTCGCCGGCAGCAGTATCGGCAGCGTCTGCGAGCGCGTGGTGCGCCGCGCATCGACCGACGTCCTGGTGATCCGCGACGCCAACAAGGCCATCGGCGAGGGCCCGATCGTGGTGGCCATCGACGGTTCGGCGCGGTCCTTCGGTTCGTTGAAGACCGCATTCCAGCTCGCCGCGCGCACCGGCGCCGAGATTCACGCGGTCGCCGCCTACGACCCCTACTATCACTATGTGGCCTTCAACAAGATCGCCGGCGTGCTGAGCGAGGAAGCCGGCAAGGTGTTCCGCTTCAAGGAGCAGGAACAGCTTCATGAAGAGCTGATCGACGAGGGCATTGCCAAGATTTACCAGTCGCATCTCGACATCGCCAAGCAGATCGCCGACGAGGAAGATATCCCGCTCTATTGCGAGCTGCTGGAGGGCAAGCCCTGGCGCGCCGTGACCGACTATCTGGCCAAGACGAACGCCAGCCTGCTGCTGTTGGGTCGCACCGGCGTGCATGCCGACGACGCGCTGGATATCGGCGGTAATGCCGAAAACCTGTTGCGCCAGTCGCCCTGCCATATCTGGCTGGGCCTGCGCGAGCATGTGCCGGAACTGGACGTGATCGCGGAGAACACCATTTCCTGGAGCAAGGAGGCCGAGGACAAACTGGCCAGAGCCCCCGAATTCGCCCGTGGCATCGCGAAGAAAGCCGTTATCCGCTATGCCCATGAACGCGGCCATACTTTCATCACCGCCAATTTTGTCGAGGAGATCGCGGCCAAACTGATGCCGCCCTGCCGGGCCGGCCGCCAGGCGGCGGAGAACAACCCGATCCAGTGGAGCGACGAGGCCCAGGCCCTTATCGACGCGCTGGACGGCGACGCCGCCTTGCACGCCAAGCTGCGCGCCGAGAAGCGGGCGCGCCGGGTCGGCGCCGACATCGTATTGCCAACACATGTGACGCAGTTCCTGGACGATGCCATCGCCAAACCGACGCTGACCTGGACGGCCGAGGCGCTGGCCCGCATGAGCCGCACGCCCGAGGAAGTCCGCCATCTCACCAAGGCGAGGGTCGAGGCCATGGCGCTGGACCGTAAGCTCACCGAGATCACCCTGGAGGTCGCCGAGGAAGGCATCGCGGAAGCCAAGGGAGCCATGTGTACCCACATGCAGAAGGGCGGCCATACGAAGTTCCCGGAGGCTGAGGACTGATCCGATGGATGCCGCCGTGGAAAGCCCTTATCTGGTTGCGCTGAACCTGACCCGGCGCTGCAACCTGAAATGCGAGCATTGCTATCTGGATGCGGGCACGCGCGACTGCGGCGATGTGGGCGAGCTGGACACAAAGGAAACCAAAGACCTGATCGACGAGATCGCGGCGCTCAGCGACGGGACCATGGTGGTGCTGACCGGTGGGGAACCCCTGCTACGGCGCGATATCGAAGATCTGGCGAGACACGCGACGGAATGCGGGCTCATGGTCGTCGTGGGCACCAACGGCATCCTGCTTAACGAAGACCGTGTAACCCGTCTGGTTGATGCCGGCGTCAAAGGCGTCGGCATCAGCCTTGATTCTCTCCGGCCCGAATATCACGACGCATTTCGTGGCGCGTCCGGAGCCTGGCGCAAAACGATGGCGGGAATCGACAATTGTCGCCGTGCCGGTCTGGCCGTCCAGCTTCATTTTTCAGTCACCGACGACAATGCGCATGAACTGGACGATATGATCGGTTTCGCCCGTTCCATAGAGGCCATGGTGCTGAACGTCTTCTTCCTGGTCTGCACCGGCCGTGGCGAGAAGGTGACCAATATCTCGCGCGATACTTACGAGGCCGTGCTGCGCAAGGTTACCCAGGCCGCGCACGATGTCGATGATTTGATGGTACGCGCCAAATGCGCCCCCCATTTCAAGCGCATGGCGATCGAACTGGATCCCGAATGGCCGATCACGCTGGCGCACGGTTACGATGCCGGGGGCTGCCTGGCCGGAACCCGCTATTGCCGGGTAACCCCGGAAGGCGACGTCACGGCCTGCCCCTATATGGAAGAGCCCGTCGGGTCGATCCGCGAGCAGGCTTTCGCTGATATCTGGCGCGATGCGCCAATGTTTCAGGCGTTACGCGCGCCGAAGCTGGAAGGCCGCTGCGGCGCCTGCGAATACCGCAAGCTCTGTGGCGGTTGCCGCGCCCGGCCCTTCGCCCGCGACGGCGAACTGATGGGTGAGGATTTCCTCTGCGCCTACGAACCCGGCGGTGGCGCGGTGATCGAGCCAATGCT